>JAGGRZ010000065.1 GCA_021159335.1 bacterium | reverse complement strand
GTGAAAGTATTTGCATTAAAAATTTTGACTTTGCTTTTTATTCTCTCTTCTTCGGTTAGTTCGCGCTGTCAGAAAGTTTTTAATGATAACGAGGGCAACTTATTCATGCTCCAGCCTGCTGGAAAACATCCGACCCTGCTTTATCTTTGCTGCACAGGTGGCAAGATGGAAAATATTGACACCGCACGCCTCGTCTACGACTCCGTTGGATGGAACATAGCAGTATGCGGAAAATCGAGGAATCACAGGGACCCGAAAAAGAATACAACTGATATATTAAACCTTGTGGACGAGCTTTTAACATTCCCGCAGGTTGATTCCTACCGAATTGTTATTTACGGTTTTTCTGGTCAGGGTGCGCAGGCGTTAAGTGTTGCGCTTTCGTTTCCGCTGCTTTTTGGTGGGGTTATAACGCAGTGTGCCCACGACGCATTAATAGGGGACATAGATAGAGAGAATGTGCCCGGCTTGCCGGTAGTGCTCCTAACGAGAGAAAAAGACTGGAATAGAGGGAGAAACGAAAAAATTAAAGCTCTTCTTGATAGATTGGGAGCCAACGCAAAGCTTATAGTAACGCCCGGTGTTCACCGAATAGGTGACGCAAAGGAGCTTTTGTTTTTGTGCAGGGAGATAATGAAGTTGTGGCAGGATTAACCAAAGAATAATTTGATCATATATATTAAGGGGGGCTTTATGGAACCAAAAAGAATAAGTCTGGCATTATTGCCCACGCCTCTTAGCCGTCTTGAGCGAACGAGCAAACTTTGGGGCGTTGATGTTTGGGTAAAGCGAGATGACCTTACGGGTGCAGTGGAAACGGGCAACAAAGTAAGGAAACTTGAATTCGTTATGGCTGAGGCGCTTGAGCAGGGTGCTGATATGGTTATAACCTGTGGCGGTGAGCAATCGAATCATTGCAGGGCTACTGCCGCTGTAGCGCGAAAATTGGGGTTGGATGTGGTGCTTATGCTAAGAAGAACTGGAGAAGGACCCACTGGCAACTGGCTTTTGGATATGATTCTCGGAGCTGAGTTCGTTTGGGTTACTCCTGAAGAGTATAAACAAAGAGATAAACTTATGGCACAATTAGCCGAGGAATACAGGAAGCGTGGAAGGAAGCCATATATTATTCCGGAGGGCGCATCCAATCCATTGGGCGCGATGGGATATTTTCACGCTGCCCATGAGGTTTACGCACAATTTAATGCGGAAAACTTCTATCCCGACTTTATTGTCATAGGTTCAGGAAGTGGTGGGACATATGCTGGCTTATGGACAGGATTTAAGAATGTTGGTTTTGATGTCAAAATTGTCGGTATATCTGCCGGACCTGACACTAAAGAACTAAAAGAACATATTAAGGATGTCGCTCTTGGCATAAAGTCTAAATATTTTCCTGAACTCGAGCTTAATGCTGAGGAAATTTTGTTGTTCGACGATTACTGGCAGCCGGGGTATGGAGTGATTACCTACGAGCATGTGAGGTTCATTTGCGATTTCGCTGCCCGCGAGGGGATAATACTCGATTCTACCTACACTTCAAAGGCATTTATGGCAGCAGAGGACCTTATCAAAAAGGGATTTATTCCGAAGGGCTCGCGAGTGCTTCTTTGGCACACTGGCGGAGTTTTCGGGTTGTTCAGCAAAGGGCAATTGTTCAGAGAACATTATTTTTCGGGTGAAAGAACGAAGTGAATGAGCGCGTGGGGATTCGCAATATCTGAGGGGCTAAAATCTTTATGGAGATATAGATTTGTCGCTATCCTCTCTGTAATAACCATTTCCATAGCTATTTTTGTCTTCTCCCTTTTTCTACTTATAACCTTCAATCTTAATGCGTTTCTCAAGGCTGCCCAGTCGAGGCTTAGTATAGAGGTTTTTCTCGACGACAACTTAAGCATTGCGAAGATAAATTCTTTGATGTCAGGTTTGCGAAGACTTCCGGGGGTGAGGTCAGTGGAATTCGTGGACAAGGAAGCAGCCAGAAAAAGATTCGAGAAACGATTCGGCAGGACTGTGGCGGTGAGCGCTGATGAGAATCCTTTTCCGAGGTCTATTCTGGTTAAATTAACCCCGGGAGCTTACATAAAGGAGTCCGCAAAAAGGGCTCTTGATTTTGTTAAGGGTAAAAAAGGCGTTGTTCAGGTTATTGCGCCCGGTGAGGTTTTCGAAAAGGTTTCGGGTCTTTTTAAAACATTCATAATTATTTCGGTGATTTGGGGAGTAATACTTTTGCTTGGTGCCTTTGTAATAATAGTTAACACAATAAAACTTGCAATTTTTGGAAGAAAAGATATTATTAATATAATGAGGGTTGTAGGAGCGACTGATGATTTTATAAGGCGTCCTTTTATCTTTGAGGGCTTCGTTCAGGGCGCGCTGGCAGCGTTGGTTTCTTTGGCAATGTTGAGATTAGCTTTTGTGGGGGCAAAATTTCTTGTGCCTTCTCTTGTGAATCTTCCGAGTTGGATGGCGGCAGGGGTTGTTGTTCTTGGTATTTTACTTGGGGTTTCAGGCAGCTCGATAGCGTTAAGAAAATTTTTGTCGACAGGCTGAAAATTATTTCTTGACATTTGGCTTGGTGTATTATCTAATTGTTTGGTTGAAAAATAAAAGGGGGTAAAATAATGAGAAATTATGTCCTTGTTTTGATGTTTTCAATTATTTTGATGGGTTTTGCCGTTATTGCTCATGCCGACGAACCGGTAAATAATGATTTACCAGTTTACTCATCCTCAGGATTCGAAATAGAGAAATTCGAGCTTAATTATCGAGGCAATGTCTACAAGTTCGCTATTTCTTCTCTCGATACAACAGAATTTATAGTTGAGCTCGGCTGCCGTCTCGATACCGGTAAGGTAGATATAGTGTTCACTCTCGATTCGTCGGGCTCGATGGGAGATGATATTGCGCAGGTTCGTGCTGCATTGGATGGTCTTGCAGCGAGATTGCATGCTCTCAACTATCAGTACAGATTTGGACTTGTTACTCAAAGTGGCCAACCACATGTAGCAGACTTCGACCCTATAACACCAGGGTATCAGATGACAGCTAGTTATCCCACATTTAGGATAAGGTTATTTAATGTTGGTGCTACTGGAGGTGCTCCTGGCGGAAATGAGTGGGCATGGCCAGCATTATGGGAAGGACTTACAAAGTATGATTGGCGTGCTGATGCGTTAAAAATAATTTTCATCTCCACTGACGAACCCTCGTGCTGCATGGACCAACCAGGTTGCAACACGGGACCATGTAGCGTTTATGTAGACAACACTGCTCACCCTTATCCTCGATGGGCTAACCCATACATGAAGGTTATGGCTGAGGGGTTTATTGTTTACTCGGTTACTGCTTCCCCACTTACATCTGGTGGCGGAGGTTGTTCTATAGCCTTCTGGGATACAATGTACCATCGTGTTGCTCGCAACTCAGGCGGGGAATGGTTTAATACTTCTGTCCCATGGACAACTGTTTTCTCTCATGTTATCCCGGTTATCGACTCTACTCATGTTATAAACCTCTGTGTTAAAAATAATTCTGGAGTGCAATATGACAGTATGTCATATGCTGTTATAGAGCTCGGTGATTCGATGACTCTTTTGGCTGGCGATTCGCTGCAGAAGTTTTTCCCATGGCCTGCGGGTGCTGTTCACTGCTTTGGATGGAGAATTCACAGTGCGAGAGGTTACGAGGGCAGAGAAAACTGTTTTAATATCTATCTTTATGCTACGGAACACGGTACGGGTATTATCCATACAGATACTGTGCGCGGCTGCATATTTATGCCTGACTGCAGTTGTCCCGGGCCAGAGGCGAGCATAGTTTGTCCGCCTGAGACAGCTGGTTATGCTATGCGTTATTCTGCGTGCCCAAGGCAACAGATTATAATAAGGCTTGAGGACGACGATACAACGGTGGATTCTACATCGATAAGGCTAAGGGTATCAAGCACTTATGGTAGTTTTACCTATACAATAGATAGCACTCAGCTTGAGTGGCACGACCCGTATGTTGTTTTTACTCCTGATACTGATTGGGTGCACCTTACGCCGGTTACTTACTCTCTTGTATCGGCAACGGATGCTAATGGGTGTTTCAATGTTAACACGGTATCGGATAGGTTTGGCCTTGACCTTATGGCGCCGGAGGTATTTGATACAAATCCGCCGGATGGTTATGAGTTTACGAGCCCGCCGGTTAACATTATTTTCAGGTTTATAGACTATCCTTCGGGGGTGAGGATTGATTCGAGTCTTTATGTGACAGTAAATGGCACATTGCGATATTATCTTCGTGACCCGCACATACGGTTTACTCCGCCCGACATGTTAATACTTATGGGTATGTGGCATGAGTTTGCGGGTGATGCAGAGACTATGGTTGTATGTTTGCACCTTGAGGACAAGGTTCCGCCGTATGTAGTTACTGAGGACGGGGATTCGTGCAATTTTTGCGGACCTAATGATACGACATACTGTTTCACCTATTACTACAATCATCC
>JAGGRZ010000064.1 GCA_021159335.1 bacterium | reverse complement strand
TATCTTCAAAATCCCAAAATAATTTTATTTTATGATTAACTTGATCTCGCCAGAATGCAAGCAATTTATTTAATTCTTTAATTTTACCTTTATTTGCATAAATCTTCAATCTGTAAGACTTAATCATCATATTCCAAGGATCAAATTTAGTTGACCACTTTCCATTTTTCAATAAGTATTTAATTTTCTTCTTTTTTTTCATTTTTCAAAAAAAATAACACTTCAGGTATTAAAAATTTAGTATCAATTCTATGGCTAACTTCTAAATTGCCATCTTTATAAATTTCAAATAAAACTTCATGTTCATCTAAACGTCTATAATATCTTGCAATCCCATTCTTTTCCATTAAAACAACAAAATTCAAAAATTTATCATGGATCATACAATTTCATTTCTTTAATAGTTTTTTTCATTAATATCAACTGTTTATTCAATTCCGCCAAAAATTGTTCAAATTCCACCGAACCACTTATTTTTTTATAAACCATAATCAATCCTGCTAGAATATCTGAAAAGAAATCATATAAACTTTCTTCTTTTGAACTAGAACTAGTATAAAAATAATACAAATTAGAAGACTTAATCATAACGGAAATATGATAATCATCCTTACATTTTTCTTCAATTATCTTCAATAAATCCTTTAATTTCATCAGTTACTCCTTAAATAAAATTCTTTTCTGCAAGACTTTTCAATTGTTCTTTACGCTTTTTCTTTGCTTCTTCCTGCAATTGTAATAATTTCTTTAAATCCTCTATTGTCATATTTCTAATTTCTGCCTGATGCTTTAATTCTTCTTCTGTATATTTCTTTGCTATTTCAGATAAATCTTCTTTAGGCTCTTTCTTTTTGCCTTTATCGCCTTCTTCCACAGGTTCATTAATTTTCACTTTTACTAAGTCAGCATTTTCTGGGTCTTCAAGGAATTTTTTAATATATTCTTCTACTGGAACCTTTATTACATTGCCACGACTAGTTTCTTTCACATGATACCAATCACCATTTTCTTCATCCCATACAAAATCATCTCTGCACAATTTAACAATTCTTTTGGGGTTCTTTGCTATATTATATGCAGAATGTAAAATTCTGCTTTCCAACTGATACCTTCTTAGTTTGAAAATTTCATCTTTAGAACTATTTAAACCACTTTCTAGTTCTTTGATTTTCTTTTCATATTCTCTTATTTCGGCCTGATATTCTTTTTTCAATTTTTCAATTTCCCTTTCATGCTGAATTTTCAACTTTTCTATTTCCGAAGCCTCCTTCATCTTTTCTTCTTCTTCTTTTTCCTGATACTGGTTCAATTTTTCTTCCAATTCGGACATTCTTTGCTTAAGTTCTTCTTCTGCCTTTTCTCTTACTTGCATCTTTTCCTGCAAAATCTTCAATTCTCTTTTTGCTTTTTTAGCTTCTTCTTCCGCTGCACGTAACTCTTCCTTTAGCTTATCCCTTTGCTCTACAACTTTCTTAAATTCACTTTCAGAAACAAACTTTTTATCTTCAGGCATAATATATTAAACCTCCTAAATTATTTTTCTTCTTCTTTTTCTTCTTTTGGTTTTTCTTTCCCTTTTTCTTTAGGCCTTTTTGCTTGTTTCTTTACTTTACTTCTTTTTATTTCTTCTTCACTAGCTGTAAAATCATAGATATCACGGGCCTGACCAAACAATATACCCGCTGAATCTTGTATTTCATTAATAATTTCATCACGATTTTTCTGAACCATCGGATAAGGACAATTTTCAGTTAATTCTACGGCTAATGCTTTATTGAAGCTCCTGCTAATATTTTTCTTCATCATTTCAAATATGCTGTCGAAATAATCCATGAAACTCAATGCATTAACATCCCTGCAATAACTGCTGAAATATCTTTTATTAATTTGCCTTTCCTTATTCAAATATCTTAAATAAAATTCTATCATTTGGTTTTCAGCACTTTCTAAATGCATAACTTTAGCCTTCAATGTTGCACCAACCAATTCCAATGCAATTCTTCTTGCTCTACTGCTATTTGTAACGATATCTTCTCTAGTTCCAGCTAAAGCTGTACTCAAATAAATAAAATCTATCATACCATTTATAATGTTCCAAATTGTTCTTAATTGACTAATGTCTGGTGTAATAAATTGTGGTGGATGGCCTGCGCTTGCTGGATAAGTGAAAACAGATGAAGTTCCAATTTTCTTTAAAACATTCCCTTCTTCTGCTCTATTCATTTCTTCTAATTCACCATCATCAGGACAAACCAATTGTGCAAATCCCTGTCTCTCTATCATTTCATCAATTATAGAAGTCCAGTTAAAGATAGTTCTTGCTAGGTAAGGCATATCATTTGATAAAGGTTCACCTTCACCTAAATTATCCACTTCATCATGCAAAACCCTAATTAACGGAATCTCACCTAAGGGATTACTTGCACTTCGAATCGAATTTCCTTCTTCATCAAAAGTATAAATTCTTTCTTTAGTTAATAAATAATAATATATTTTTTCTTCTCTTTCTACAAAAGGATTCTTATCATCATATTCAGGCAATCTTATTAATGCCCAATTATAATTCCCAAAGGAATCTAAAGACCAATCAACAACATCTAAATAAGATAATACGTTTACATAAGGCAAGATTCTTTTTTCTAAAACTTCTTTTAGACTTAATGAACCTTGTATATTGTGCGGAACATCAAATCTTAACCAAAGATAAGATTGGCCCATTAAAGTAGATAAATTAGAAGCTTTGCGCATAATTTTATCAATATTATTGCCTTTTCTATCGGCATTTTCAAAGAAAGGGGCTAAAATGGGTGCATTGGAACGTTTAACAGGCGTGGCAAAAATAAAATTAGTAAAAGCATTTATAACTTTTCTAGTGATATTCATATAAGAAGCACGTTTTTTGCGATTCTGGAAAGAATCATCGTCTTCCAACGAATGACTAAAAAGTTCATTCTCAATAAAATCTTGTCCACCTAAATAGGCTCTTAGGAAAAACTCATATTCTTCCTTTTTCTTTGTATAATTAGGATGTCTTCTTGAAGTATCAAAATTCACACAGGTTCACCTCATTAAACCAAGCATAACATAAAAAAGCAAATTTGTCAAGATTATATTATTTAACTAAATGTTTTTCCAATAATTTTTTTCTATTATATTTAGGTAAAGATCTCCAACCTTTTTCGCCTCTATTTTTCATATATGCTTCTTTTTCCCGTTGTTTTGGAATATTCTCATCAAATGGTTCAGCGCCTTTTTCCCACATTCTATAATCATTAAAATATGTCCCAGGACCAGCTTTAGTTAAATCTATTCCTGGTGGACTAGTAATAACCTGATACATTGTACCTTTTGCACCACAAACAGGACAAATCTCTGGTGCTTTATTATGTTCTGAAATAGGTTTTTCTTCTTCAACTATTGTTCCACATTTTCGACATTTATACTCAAAGCGGGGCATGGTTTTTACCTCCTAAAATTTATTTCTCCATTTCTTTTAAAATTTCTTCTATTTCCGCTATTAAATCTTCTATAGCTACAACTTCATCCCCACAACCTAATGCCATAAGTTTATGTTTTTCACGTCTCAAATTATATAATTTATCTTCAAGGAGAATTTTAACAGCTCTCTCTAAAATATCTTTTTTCATTTTTACCTCTTTTTAAACTTTACTTTGCCATCTTTTAGAAATTTTCGTTTCCACTCTCAAATCAATTGAACCTAATAATTTATCTACAAGTTCATGTCTTTCCCTAATTCCTTTAGTCATTTCATAAATTATAAATTCTTCCATTTCTTTAATAAATTTTTCATCATTATCTATCTCAAAGATAATTTCATCATGCGCTTCTATAATTGGATAAATTCTTTCATCTAATAAACGGTTTTCAATAATTTCATCTATATCGCCAAGCGAAATTAACATAATATCTGACGCAACAGATTGAACTACAGTATTAAAAGCCTGTCGTTTTGTTTCTTCATCAAATTTATCAAATTTTCTTATCCTTCCAAAAGGAGTATTAATATAATGATTTTTTTCTACAAATCTTACACATCTATCTATTGTTTCTCCTATCTGCGGAAATCTCTCAAAAAAATTATCAATTAATTCTTGTGCTTTATCTTCCGAAATTCCCAATCTTTTAGCCAATCCAATAGGTGTTATACCATATAATATACCAAATGTCACAGATTTTGCAAACTGTCGCTGTTGTTTTTGAACTTTTTCATAAGGAATATTGAATATCATAGAAGCAATCATTGTATGAACATCTTTTCCAGACTTCAAAATTTCAATTAATTTCTCATCACGAGATAAAGCACCAGCAACACAAACTTCAATCATAGAATAATCTGAACCTAAAAATAATTTATTTGGCCTTGCAATAATCATTTCCCTAACGCCACCTGTTCTTGGAAGATTTTGAAAATTAAATTTATGTTCTTCTCTTCCTAATTCAGAACCGCTACTTGTCCTTCCTGTAATAGTCTTAGTTAAATTGAAATTTGTATAAGCTATGCCATTAATTAACTTTGCTTTAATACCCTTAGCATATGTTGAATATAATTTTTCAAATTTTCTATATTTAGATATATAACCTGCTATTGGATATTTATCTTCCAATTCTAATAAAACTTCCCTTTTAAATGATTTATAATCTTTATATGATAAACCATATACACCATAGAATAATAATCTAATATCATGATCAGAACTTGGATTAAAAGGTACTTTATTAATCAATCTTTTCTTATAAAATTGTATTAAACTTTCAGGCAAAAATTTTACATTTATATTATCTAAAAAATCAGTTGTCATACTTTCTATCTTCTTTTTTAATATTTGTAATCTCCTTTCAAACTTTTGCGTAAGTAAATCTAAATATCTAGTATCCACTAAAACACCTTTATATTCCATTTTCATCAAAGCTCTTTCTGCTTTTAACAAAAAATTCCACAAAAAAATTTTATCTTTTAACTTATCTCTTAAAATATTATATAATCTAGCAGTTTTTATAACATCACTTGCATTATATTCTGGATTTATATATGTTTTCCAATCTTTACTTCCTTTGATATCTTCTCCGTAATGAATCAATTCTGGAACATATTCATAACATAAACTTTGCAAATTATAATGCTTTCTATTCTGATCTATTATATAAGCAGCTAATTGTGTATCTGCATGTATTGGAAGCCAAATTTTAAATTTATCATAAATCCACTTCAAATCAAACTTAATATTATGACCAATAAGTTTATGCTTAGAAAGTTCCAAAATCAATTCTTTAGTTATATCATTTGTAACAAATGCAAATTTATGATTACCAATGCCTAACAGTTTTATGTCGCCAAACTGCCATTCAATAGCAGAAGTTTCCAAATCAATTGTAACTTCATCTAATTGTTTTAATATTTTTATAAGTTCATTACTATTTTCAATAAATTTATATTTAATTTTTTCTTTTTTTAATTTATTATTGAACAATTCATTTAATACCTTCAATGCATCAGAAATAAATCTTGATTTAGCATCACTTCCATATTTACGCATATAAGATGCTGGATGCGGCAATATTGCAAAATATTTATTATCTTTTAATACAACTTTATTTTTAATTTCAGTTAAAGTAAGACCTAACATTCCTTGAACAGGCACGTTTCCCAATAAAAGAAATTTATTACAATCTATATTTTCAATTTCCTTATCAAGATAATACTTACATCTTCTTATTATCGGAACTGTAATTTTAATTTCCTTATCAAAACAATGAACCATATTGGTTGCAAAACAATCTTTTCTATTAATTCCATAAGATGATAAAGCAGACCATAGAAAGTCGCCCGACTTTCCAACGAAAACTTTTCCTTGTTCTATTTCAGTTTGTCCTGGATTAATCCCTATAATAATCAGTTTTGGTGGATTTTCCTTAAATTTTTTTAATTCATCTTTAGAAGGAAATACAGATGGGCTTTTTAGAAAAGGACACTTTTCACAAATTTTGTCTATTTTATGAGGGACAAATTTTTCAAATAACATATTACAAGTTCCCAATTGCTACCCAAATTTTCATATCTTTTGTTTCCAAATAAGCAACATTATTTTTACAAATTAAAAATTCGATATAATCATCATTAGATGGAATATTAAAAATTATTGCAGGTAATATATAAGTACCATCCAATTTTCCTTCTATCTTACACAACAATTTGATTTCAGGATATTCATTAATCAAATAATTTTTCTCTAAATTCAAAGTATCTATTTTTGACAAAGAAGTCAATAATTTAACATCATTATATGGAACTTGAACCTTACAAATAAATTCTTTAGAATTTTTAATATTATCTACTTTTTTATAAAAATCATCTTCAGCTTCAGAACCAATTATATAAGAAACAAATCCATGTTCAGATGTAATATGTCCTACCCAAACATCTGAAAATTTGGCAATTGAAAAATAATTATCAGGAATTATTAACTCATCAGTATTAATGATTAAACGTTTAATCTTCTTATCAAAATCAACATATTCTGGTTTTATCTCTACATAAACAGAATCATTTCCCAAAGCTAAAAAGTTAGGGCTAATATCTATATATGATATATCACTAGTAAATTTTTTCAAAATATTAGCAATTTTAATCATTTTTTCCAAAGTACCTTTTGTAAAATATATTTTGTTATCTACTTCGATTCTATCTGGAAGCTCAGATTCTATACATGGTATAAATGCTTCTAAATTTCCAATCTTATATACCAATTTATCTTTTTTCAAATTTAGCTTTCCATTTTGGACTTCCAAAACTTTATATATCAAATCACAAGTAGCTTGCAAAGGCTTTTCAACTGGAAAATCCATATCGATTTCACCATAAATACCCATTCCAGAAAAAATTGCCTTATCTTTTACTAAAAATACATAAGCATTTTTCTTTTGTAAAATATTCAATAACTCTTTCATCTTTAACCTCCAAATTTATTTTTTACTTTTTCTAATCTAAAATATGTTTCTAATATAGCCAAAATCATAGAAGATGAATCATAAATAGGATGATTTAATGGCTCTATACAGTCATATATCAATCTAATATTATCTGGTGATAATATCAAAAGTTGATTAATAAAGGTAGCTAATAAGTATTTTCTTAAAGCTTCAGTATTTGCCTCTATTTCTCTTTTATATTTATTCAGATAATCAATTAATTGTTGTAAATCACTAACATTAAATAATATCTCTGCTATCTTAGAAAAACTTAATTCTTCATGACTAGAAGTAATTTTTTCCAAATAATTTAATGCATCACCTTCACTATTAAAATGAATCATTCCCGACATTAATTTTTTAGCTATACCAATACATCCATAAGATTTTTCATATAACTTTTGAAAAAAAATTGCACTCACTGGAAATTGCAATGAACGCAACCCTTTAGCTATACATTTACAAAAAGTTCTATATTCCAAAGCTTCAGTTCTTAATCTAAGACATCTTCTTCTAATAGTAATTGGAAGTTTATCACCTTCTATTCCAGTCAAGATAAAATGTACATCTTTTGGTGTATTTTCAAAAATGTTCAAAAAGCTATTCATTGCAGCCGTACCAATCTCATTAATTTCATCTAATATCCAAATACGTTTTCTATTTTCGAAAATTGGTGTTTGAGCACGTCTAATTATCTCCCTTGCATTATCTATTCCCCTTAAATCAGCAATATTTATAAAATAAATATAACGTGGAATTGTAAAGTGATTAGCAATTATATTAGCTAATGTAGTTTTGCCAGAACCTGAAGGGCCAAAGATTAAAATAGCCCCAGGTAATGGTTGTTCACCATCAAAAAATGGTTTTAATACCTTTTTTAATAATTCATTTCCACAAATATCTTCTAGTTCCACTTTAACCTCCAAAGCGGGAAGCAGGACTTGAACCTGCAACTTCCTGACTGGTAATCAGGTGCTTTACCAATTAAGCTATTCCCGCTTTTTTTTAAATTTCTATTTCTTGATCAATATCTGATGATAAATCTTCAATTTCAGGTTCAGCAGATAGTTTCTTTCTAATACAATTTACATCATACTTACAATCAAAAGCAATTTCATCTTCTCTAAGTTGAGTAACATTCCAATGAAAGAATAAATAACTTATTGGATACTTATTCTCATTTTTACAAGGTAACATTCTAATTTCTATCGTCTCATTTTCCTTCATTTCAAATCTTGGCTGGAAAATTTGAATTTGATTGCTAATCAACATATAAGATAAGAGAGCTTGATCATGAATATCTATTATTTCTTCTTTATACTTATTCCACAATTTCGTAATTGACATTGGTTTACCTTTATCAACATCATATTGTGTTCTACCATCACTTCCAGATGTTTTCTCTATAACCAATGTATAACCTTTTTCTGGATCAACAGCATCTCCCCAACTATTTGGAGCTTTCGGGTGCATTTTCCTTACAATTTTATCTGTTACATTAACAGGTATTTGGAAAAGTGTAATTCGTCTAGAATAATCTTCATATTGTTCACTAAGAATAACCGCATAGCAGACAAAGAATTTTTTCTTATAAATGCTACTAGCTTCATCATCATGTCTTTCGGCATACAGCCGTCTGGCCTTCAAACAATGTGGACATTCAATGCCGAACATTCCTAAGCAAGGAACACCAATTCTTTGACTTTCGCCTGACACTACCCTTCTTACATTTTCTGTTGTTTTGTCATTTAACCAATTAAACATCTTTAACCTCCTTTAATTTTATTTTTTTAATCTTCTTTCCAAGGCCCATCTAAAATTTTTAATAATTCAGCCTTGGAAAGATTATCTTCACTTATTAACAATTCTTTATCAATTTCTAATATAGCCTTTAACAATGATGCTCTTTGTACATGTATTTGCAACATAGTTTTGCAAAATTCATATAATTCTGTTGTTCTATCCAATCTCTTTTTTAATTTAACATATTCCTCATCCAATGGCAAGGTGTATTTTATAAAATTTTGTTTAGCCGCTTCAGATTTAAATTCCTGTTCATTAATCACTTTAGCTTGATATGCAATGAATTCCAATTCCGCTTGATGCATAGATTTTCTAGCTTTACGAGCTCTTAGAGCCCATTGTCCTAATAGAAATGGTTGTTGTTTTATTAATTCAACCAATTCGCCAATACTCGGCGCACCCAAATATAACTCTTTCCTTAAATCTAATAAATATTTCAAATCTTCTTTTTTCATTTTTTCCTCCTTTTTTCTTTTATTTCCATACTTTCAAAAATTTGCTCCAATTTAATAGCTTCATCTTTAGTTATTTCTCTAAAATGAAGAAAATTAGTATCTAAATCAAAAAAACAAGTGCCACCTTGAGATTCTCTACCCGCTTCTACTGAAACATACAATACTCTACTAAAGCTTTCTTCAATACCTGGAATTCTATTTCTATGTATTAACAAAACTGTATCACTATCTGATAGAAAACTAGCCGCCCATTGTGGTGTCATCCCTTTTGGCATCATAGTAGGATCGCCCTTACCAAAATGCGCAATTATAACTATTGGAACTTCCAACTCACGTGAAATGTCTCTAAATTTTCTAATATAACTTTCCATAACCTGAACTCTATTGTGAATTTCTGTTCTCACCAAATAATGTATATTATCAAATATAACTAATTTTAAATCAAAACGCAAGATGCTATCTCTAATAGTTTCTTCTACTTGCTCAGGTTTTTTAATACTATTTGGAGCACAAATATAAAGGCTTGGAACTTGATTCTCATCTAAATAATGTTTTATCAATACATAATCC
Source organism: bacterium (assembly GCA_021159335.1). Classification (NCBI taxonomy): domain Bacteria; species bacterium. The sequence continues at coordinate 1,885 of JAGGRZ010000064.1, read as the reverse complement.
TTTGTAAATTGAAAATCTCTACCAACATCTAATAACATTCCCCAAGCTAATTTAGCTAATCTAGTAGCTGTCATTTCAACACAATAATACATAGTTGGAATATTTTGACGTGCTAATTCTGTAGCAATTTTTAAAAATAATGAGGTTTTTCCCGTCTTCGGGAAACCTACTGCTGTAATCAATTCGCCTGACCTAAAACCACCATTTAAAATTCTATTCAATTCTTCGCTAAATGTTGGCAATACATTTTCCGATATTTCACCTGCCAATATTTCACTTTCCGCTATTTTATCTATTCTATGTACAGATTCAGGTTCTGCTCTTGTTGCTTCTTTTAATAATAATTTAAATCTTTCTATCCCAAATTCATTTACATAATCAGATACATCATAACCTTCTGGCAAATGAATTATATAACAACGATGGATACCTAATCTGCTAATCAATTTTTTTGTTCCTAATTCGCCTGCCTTATCTGCATCAAGTGCTAAATAAATCTTTTCCAATTCTTCAAATCTTTCATACCATTCAGGGTGGAAAACCCCAGCACCAGGAATCCCCAAAACATTTTCTATTCCTTTATCTATTAAAGTTATAGTATCATGTTCACCTTCTAGAAGAATTGCTTCACCAATATCATAAATATCTTTTAATGCATCTTCATTATACATTATTTTAGGTGCATTCTTTACTTGCCTAAAAGTTTTAGGCAATCCAAACCAACTTCTATACTTAATATTATATAATCTCCCATTTTTAAAATATGGGATAACCAAAGTCTTTGGAACTGGCAAAATTTCACCATCAACTTCTTCATTTTCAACCAAAACACCCAACTTTTGTCTTCTTATAGTATTTAATGAAATTTTCCAATTCTTTATTAAATCTCTTAAATATTTTCTATTTTTCATCAATGTATTATGTGCTAACATAACTTCATCTAAATATTTATTATCTAACGGTTTTAACTTTTCAAAAGATAGCTTCGCAACGGTATCAATTAATCCCATTTTCTTTTTCAAACTATAAAGACTTCTACCACTTTCTAAACATGCAAAACAATGCCATTTGCCTGTAACAGCATGAATAACAAATGCACGATTACCTTCCGAACCACAAAAAGGACATTTATGTAATCTTATTTCTTCGCCTTCTACTTTAAAATCCAAATTTTGTCTTTTCAAAAAATCAATCGGCCTTTCCATGATTAAATCCTAAAAATAAAATTACGCACAGGTGGTGCAAATCTTAATAATGATCCATATTTTTCTTCAAACAACAACTTTTTCTTTTTTATTAATAGTATATCAGCATTAGTTATCTTACGTTTGAACAAATTAAAAAATATTTCATTATTTAATAAATAATCTAATTCATTATATCTTATACTAAATCCATAAATATTTGTCCTTTCCTTTGGAATTATAATTCTTGACCAATGCTGTCTAAGCCAAAGAAGACTATTATCACGATGTTCCTTTCTAATATTCAAAATTCTATTATGTGCATTTACAATATCCTTTACTATTTGCATATCTAAATAATTATAAAAACGAAATATAAAATTTTCAATAAGGATTCCAGCTTGTGGAACATAATTTAACTTTCCTTGAAAATTAACAATTGTAATTGCAAAATCCATATAATAATCCAAATAGGCCTTGTCCATTCTAAATTCAATATCATACTTTTGACAAAGGGATTTATAATAAGGATGAAAATCTGAAAATTGTAATAAATCAACATTAGATTTTTTTTCTAATAAAAAAGAAAGCTTATTAGAAATTAAATGGCGGGTATTAGGAATAGAAATGTATTTGCCATAATAATATGAAATGGCATTAAGAAAATAATGATAAGCTTCACTTAAACCAAGATTTTTATC
>JAGGRZ010000063.1 GCA_021159335.1 bacterium | reverse complement strand
AGATATAGTTTATTGGAAAGTTGATGATTTAATAAAAAAATTTTTTGAAAAAGTTAATAATAATATCAAAATAAAAGTTAATGAATCAGACATTATTTCCATATCGGAGGTGAAAGATGGTCAAGACAAATAATTTAATAAAGACATTGGCAAAAAAATATAATGTATCAGAAGAAGAAGCAAAAAAGCAGGTAGAAGAAGCAATAAATGAAACAGCAGAAGAATATGGGTTAGATCGCAAAATAGCAGAAGAAATAGTAAAAAAGGCAATGCTTATTGAATTAACTCTTTAGGAGATGAAAAATGAAGACATTAAAGGGCAGACCAATCGGTTTGAAAGCTTATATGACTAAGGATCAAATGAAAAGGCATCTATTAAAAATCAAGGAAAAATGGGAGAAAGAAGGATTTACTAAAAATCAAGTTATTAATGCTATTTATACTAAATGCAAACCATTAGGCCTTGTATCCAATTTTTATTGGAAAAGGTATCCTGAAGCAGCAGAAAATTTAAGGCAGGCATGGAAAGAATTAGGCTGGGTAGAAAATGAAACTATTATGGATAGTTTTGCAAAATTAAGGTCTAGTCTGGAAAATTCCAAGAAGAAAACAAAATTAGTAAGGCTTAAAATGCCAAAAACTGAAAAGGCAATAGTTGATTATTTGAATCAATTTTTTTAAAAAGGATTGACTTTACATTTTGGAATGATTAAGAAATATGGAAAGAATTTTAAATAAAATAGGACAACAGTACAAACATTATCTTTGTGAAAAATTGAAAAGGAAATGCTTTGAACAATTAGGGAGGTTTGATGATATGCTTTATATATGTAAAAAAGAAGATAGGATACTTATTAACGCTGAAAAAGGAATTTGTTATAGTTTATATCAATGGATCAAAGAAGTTTTAGAAGAGGAGAATTAAAATGAAAGTAAAACCAACAATAAAGGCAAAAATAAAAATTTTTGTGAAGGAAGGAAGACTATTAATTGATGCAACAACAGCATCTTATATAGCTAAAAATCTATTAAAAAATATATGCCCATTTTTAGAATCACAATTGAAGAAAGAAGATACTTTAGTTACAATTTATGCAAAAAAACCTAAGATACTCCAAGATAATGATTATTACATTTACTATTATAAAATTAAGTACAAAAATGGAAAAGAGATTGAAATAGGAGTAAAGGATGATTTTATTGATTTACCTATAGTAGAAGTCCATATGATAACCTATACGGGAGTAGAATTTCAAATTTGGCCTGTAAGTAATGAAATAGATCAAATTAATAATCTATTATCTAGTTTAGAGAAATGTGATAAAGTCGTACATCTCAAAGTTTGGTTTAGCAATGCTAAAATAGTTAAATATAAAGTTACTTTCACTGATGGGATGAAGGTTGAGAAAGTAATTGAAGATATTGAAGTAAAGAAAGATACCATTATTAAGGCATTTGAAGATGGTAAGCAGTTGCCATATTACTCTTTCAAAGTGCAAAAGGCATATGAAATATTAAAACAAAGGTACAGTTGGATTAAAAATATTAAAGAAATAAAGATGATTTTGAAAGGTAACAAGATAATGAAATATGATATTAGCTTTGGAAATAATAATAGTATAAGCGTTAGCAATAGCGATGGAATAGATATTTATTCAAATAACAAAAATTATTCATTGCCCAAACCAAAAAAGGTTCAAGAAAAAAAGGAAGTTAAAAAAATATTGATTAGAATCCCAAAAGGATATGAAAAATATATTACAAATTTTGAATTATCTAAGAAAGATAGAAACAGCTTAATTGGCAAAATTCCAATCGATAAACTAAATGACAAAATTATGTTCTTAATATAAAAAAAGGAGGTACAAATGAAACTTTATTTATTACTTTATATATGTATTATTCTAGCTGTTATTCATCAATTTGCTGGCCAGCCGTGTATGATGGGAATAATATTAGCATTTATGTTTACTATCATTTTATACTTAATGAGTATTCAATAATTTAAAGGAGGTTTTAAATGAATATAACTAAAAAAGAATTAAGGAAGGCAGTAATTAATTCAAGCTGGGATTTTCCAAGCGTTATTGCTGAACTTGAAAGACAAGGCATTCCACCAGAAAAAGTAATAAGAGCTATAAAATGGTGTGCCTTTTTTAAAGTGCCTGCTGAAAAATTAGCAGGCTATTTAGTATGTATTTTTGGTTTATTAGGTATAAAGTAGGAGGCAAAAATGAGAGAAATAAAAGATTGTTTTGTCTTCACAAATGGAATGGTAATGGCATTTGACAAAAATGGTAAGCAAATTACTGAATGTCAGGGATTTATTCTAGATGTTGCAGATAAGTTGTTATCATATTGCAATAAACAAACTCAATGGCACTTTGCAAAATGGCAAGAGTGGGCAATCCCAGTAAACTTTAATTGGCGCTGGGAAAAAGATAAAAAAATCATTTGGAGTGATTAAGATGAATGGTAAGCAAACATTTAAGCAAATGGCTTATACATTTATGAAATACTATGAAAGTAAAATTGAAAATGAATTAAATAAGAATGACCTAAATTTGAGTCATTGGAAATTGTATCAATTGTATAGGAAAGCATACATAGAAATGAATGATGAAATTTATAAAGGAGCTAAAAATGAAGACATTCTTCAAGAAGAACTATAAATTGCCTTTATGTAAATTTAGAGGATCAAAACACAATATCAAATTTCCATGTTATGTATCATTAAAATTAGATGGTGAATTGCAATATATTATTAAAAGGAAAGATACTGTATTTAGTGTTAACAAGGATAAATATGGAAGATATAGATTAGATTATCCTGCCTTACATGAGTTCAAAAAGTTGAATCTTCCAGATGGAATCTATTTGGCTGAATTGTATTATGGCAGTGGGAAAACAAAAGAAGACTTTTATCAATTGCTAAGGAACAAAGCAAGTGATGATTTGAATTTGGCTTTGTTTGGGATTTTGCAAAAGTTAGATAGAACTAATTTTGATGCTAGACAAACCTTCAATTACTTCAGTCATTATTGCAAGTTAACAAAACATTTTGAGCATTTAAGGATAATTCCAATGTGGATGGTTATGAATTGGAAAGAGCTGAATCAATTGATAAAGAAATGGATATATGAATTGGGATATGAAGGTTTAGTTGTTAGGAATGAAAATAGTATATGGGCAGATGGACAACATACAAATTGGATAAAAATAAAAAGAAAAGATAGGGAAATCGCACAAAAGAATAAGAATGGAAACAAAGTTAATTTCACATTTAATTATGGAATGTGGTTATAAGGTCTTGACATTGAAGTGAAAAATGATTATTTCAAAGGTAAGGAAATAAAAAAAGGAGATTGAAAATGAAAGAAATAAAAGATTATATTAAGCTATTTAGTTTTAGGCCATTAGATATGGCGGCTTATATAATGTTAAAAGAAAGATGTCTAAGACTTTTTTACAAAGATACTCTTATTGATATTGGCCTTTTTTGGGTCAAAACTGCTAAAATAGAAGGAGGTATATAATGAAAAAAAGATTAAAGTTACGATTAACAGATATTTATGAAGTTCCAGTATCAGATATTCCGAGAGAAGCTTTAGGTGATTTTTTAAGAAAATATAAAAAAGAATTTCCTTTTATAAAAGTTTTTGCAAATCATTGCTATGCGGATATTAATGTTCCATATAGTGTTTATATTTACGCGGAGAATAGTAATATACGTTTAAGGCCAGTAGGAGCTATTAATATTCAAATGGATGATAAGTTTTTTGATCATTTTAGCATTTTTCACGATTATCCAATGAGTTTTAGGGGACTTGAATATGTAAATACTTTCAAAATCCGCATTAATGGTCATTTTGTAGGACATTACCTATATGAATATAAAGTATTGCTTTTAACGGATTTTACGCACAAAGTTGGCTATATTGATTATGCATATCAAGCTTTGTTAGCCATAGTTAGAGTATTAGGAATTGATACTAATTGGAGTTTACCTAAATCAAAAAAGAAAAAAGAAAAGGTAAAAGTTAACATCACTTTAGGATGTGATCCTGAATTTATGCTAAAGAAAAGGACTTGGATTAGGGCAAGAGATTTTTATGATACATTAGAAAATGAAATAGGTTGTGATGGAGCAGGCACACAGTTAGAATTAAGGCCAAGTCCTCATTCCAATCCTGCTATTGTAATAAGAAATATTAAAAAATTACTAAGAAAAGTTAAAAATGATGGGTTTGACATTCAAATTGCAGATGAAGCACCACTAGGTGGGCATATTCATGTAGGCTTTAAATTCAATGGTAGAAGCAAGGCTATTAGACCATCTGATGAGCTTTTAACCGCATATGATGATTTTTTAGGAAAAAGAACAAATAAGTTATGTTACAGGGAAGGTTATGGATATTTAAGTAGCTATGAAACCAAAGATTGGGGTTTTGAATATAGAACGCCTTCTGCGGCTATATTCGCACATCCTGAAATTGCAAGAATTTCAATGAAGATAATAAAAAATCTAACTAAATTGGCTGTAATGAAAAAAGAGATACAATATAATAGATTACCTACAGAAGAAGATTATATAAAAATAGCAGGTTTATCTAAAAAAGAAGCAGCAACATTTTTGGCATTTGTTAACGAACCACCAAAACCACCATATAGTATCCTAGAATTTTGGAAAATCAAACCTCCTAAAGGAGAAAAAAGGCGGGTTACCTATCCATTGGAAGTTAGATTTGGAGATGAATGGATGGATGGAGTAGCAAGAAAAGTTATAAAGTGGGCAAATAGTTTGCGTTTGAAAAAACCAGTACGCATGATATTATTTGGTTTGAAAGAAAGTAGGGGGAAGGTAACATCGGGGATTAAAGTTAGGGGTTACAAACTTATAGAACATGAATATACCAAAAATGATAAGGCTAAAGTTGGAATAGCATGGCATTTAAGGCAAGGAATTGATGACATTGAAAAGATATTTAAACCATTAAGAAGATATATCAAAGAAAATTTAGGAGGTTAAAATGTGCGTAATAGCTTATTGCAAACATAGAAAAATGACAAACTTGGAAATTAAAAATTGCTTCATTACAAATAGCGATGGAATTGGCATTGCATGGCAAAAAAACGGACTAGTGCATTTCAAAAAAGGATTTATGAGTGTAGATGAATTCAAAAAATTCTATGAAGATTTCCATTATCTACCACATGTAATCCATTTTAGGAATGGTACTAGTGGTGGAAAAGTAGCTGAATTAACACATCCTTTCAAAATAGACTTTGATAATCCATTAGAAGGAAGGACAAAAAAGGGAGTTTTATTTCATAATGGCGTACTTAGAGATTGGCGTGATAGATTAAGTTTAGTAGCTTTTTATTGTATAAAAAAAGGAATCAAATTTCCTAGTGGTGAGTTCTCCGATAGCAGAACTATCGCAATTTTATTAAATATTTTAGGTATAAATTACATGGAAACCATAGATAGTGGTAAGTTTATTATAGTTTTGCCTTATAAATTAATATTATATGGAAGCTTTGTAGAAGAAAAAGGCATTTATTTTAGCAATGCTTCTTATATTAGTGGTAAAACATATGGCTATGAATATGGCTATAATTATCATGCAAATTATAGAAATGACCATGTAAAAAAATATAAAATAGATAACAAAACAGGTAAGTTAATACCAATAAATAAATAAGGAGTTTTAAAATGTTAAGATGGTTAAAATTGAAAAAAATAGCAGAAGAAATTACAAAAGAATCTGTGGATATACATATAACTACACAGTTGAAAGAAAATATCAGGGGAGTCTGTACCAGAAATATGCAAACTAATGGCGTGGAAATCTTGTTAAACGCTAAATATGCAAAAAAGGAAGATGATGTTATTGAAACCTTAGCGCATGAATTAGCACATCTAAAGGTTAAAGGACATGGCAAAAGCTTCCAGAAAGAAATGGATAGGATAAAAGAATTAATAAAGAAGGGGTTAAAAGATGGTAATATTGACAAGTAACGAAAGTGGAGAAAAATTAGCTAAGTTATTAGGATGTGATTGTACATATGGCACTATTGCTGATAAATTAAAGAATGATATTGTTATCAGGTTTGGAAATACTAAGAAAATAAAAAGTAAACATATTGAGATTAATAATACATTTGGCATTGAAGTGGCTAAAGATAGAAGATTATTTTATCAATATATGAAAAAAGCTAAAGTTAGAACTCCATATTGCCTAAATGCAGATAGTTTTCCTATTTATGCTTACAAAAACTATAGTGAAGGTGGAAAAGGCATAATCCTATTAATGTCTAGGCATGATCTTAAAACGGTTAGGAAAAATGGGATTGAAATTTCCATTTTTAGTAGATGCGTTCCAATAGCTAGAGAATTTAGGGTCCATATATGTAAATTAACGAATAAAGAATTTAATTATTTGACTTATGAAAAAATACCAAGATATTTTAAGCATGATACATTTATTATAAGAAATTCTAATATAAATGAATATAAATTTAAAAGAATTAATAATATACCAGAAATAAATGAAATGGCAAAAAAGGCATTATTAGGTTGCACTTTAGATTTTGCTGGGATAGATATTGCAATTGATGATGATGATATTATATGGGTATTAGATGTTAATACTGCTCCAGGAATAGTGAAACAAGATACACAAGATTTTTATAAAGAATCATTGAAAACATATATTGACTTTTTATTGAAAGATGATTTTTTAGTATAAAAAGGAGGAAAAAAATGAATAAATATTTACAAAAATTAAATAAAAGACCAAACATAAATTTCAAACTCTTAGGTGAAAATATAAGACTGAAAATTGGAGATTTAGAAGTCAAAGAAGGCGATAGGCTTACTGTTTTAAACAAAAAAGATAAAGTAATTTATGATGGCACAGTAAAATTTATATTATATAAGGATTTAGTGGATTGGGGATGTGATGATGCACATCTTGATTATTGGCATTTAGGATTTGTCTTAGACTGCGTCTATCCAAATCAAAGGCCTACATTAATTGATATTTTTTGGAAAGCTAAAATCAATAATTGGAAAATATTAAAGCATAATGCTTAAAGGAAAAGAAAATGAAAGATATATTTGAAATCTTTAAATTAAATCCAAAAACTATAAATAGTTTTAAACAGAATAAACCTAAATATATAGCCAAAGACTTTGAAAATTTATTTGGCATTGATAAAAGATTAACATATATGATACTTTTAGGTAGGGGGATATTTAAATGGCTAGCAATTAGGGAAAATCTAATAAAATTAAAAAATGAATGGAAAAAAGAAATTACAGAATTGAATAATCAATTGCAAAAATTGCCAAAAAATAGCAAAGAAAGAAAAATATTGGCTGAAAGGTGGAAGACATTAGTAAGATGTAGAGAACAAGTAAGGAAATTATGTCATTCGACTAGATGGCAAGCTCCAAGTAATGATAAAGAGGCAGTGAAGTTTTTAGAACATATAACAAAAAATAAAGGACTTGACATTGAAGTGAAAAATGATTATTAACAAAAAAGGGAGGTAAAAATGAAAAAAAGGATAGAAAGAGAAAAAATAATAGAAATGTTATTAAAAGGTTGGAAACAAAAAGATATAGCAAAAAAATTTGGCGTTAGTCAATCTACTATCAGCATTATTAATAAATCCCTTTCTAAACCAAAAGAAAATAAACTAAATGTTTATATTCCAAAAGAAGATGAATTTGGGGATTATATCCATAGGCAAATAGATGATAAATTAGCTGCTATATTAGAAGCTAATAAAGTAGCACTTTTAGTTGGTGAAACAGGTACAGGGAAAACTTATGCTTGTAGATATTATGCTTATAGGTATAACTTACCTTGTTTGATAATAAGTTTAGATGATAATTCAAAATTTAATCACTTGTTAGGATTTAGGGAAATTAGGAATAATGAAACTACATTTGAACCTGGCTTAATGGTTGATTTTTTACAAAATCCATCATTAATTTTGTTTGATGAAATAAACGCATTACCTGCTAAAGCTGCATTTAGGTTCCATGAAATGATAGAAAATAGGAGCTTATTTATTCCTGAACTTAAAAAAACTATTAAAATTCATCCTGAATGTAGAATTGCCTTTGCATGTAACCAAAAGAATTTGAGATATATTGGCACAAATAGCTTCAATGCTGCATTTCTAGATAGATTAATTGTAATCAAATTTCCACATTTTACACAGGAAGAATTGGCAAAACATCTTAAAGTAGAAGAAGATATCTTGCAATTTTATACCAAAGCAGTGGATATGATTAACAAAAATGAAATGCGCACTATGTATAGTATTAGAACTATCAAACAATATCAACTATTACGAAGCATCGGTTTTAATAAAATGGAAGCATTTAAAATTGCCTTTATAAATAAGGCAATGCTAAATGAAGAAGAAGAAGCAATGGAAAAACTGACAATTTTGTTGCTAAAAGATGATGAATTAGCAATGAAAAAATTAAAAACAAAATCAGAGGTTTGGTACAAATGAATAACTTAGAAAGTTTAAAATATATCTTTAATACTTTCACTGACCAAGATGTAAGTATTGTAGCAACTAAAGATGCCCCGAGAACCGATTTAACAGAAAAAATCATTTATATCCCTCAGAAATACTTAGATGCAAAAATTGATGATGTAAATAGACAAATCCTTCTGCATCTGCTGTTTCATGAAAGGGCACATATCTTATATACACCAATATCTTATCAAAGAATGATAGGCAATTATTCAAGTGCAGTGAAATTTATTATCAATGTATTGGAAGATATTAAAGTTGATACTAAAACATTAAATGAAAGAAAGTTAAAAAATACTAACTTACTTGTAATTAGGCATAATGCTACCAAAAAAATAATTGAAGAGAATTTAGAAGATTTTAAGAAAAATCCCTTGTTTATAAATGCATTATTACATCTTTATCTGCACTATTGTTATCCAGATATTGATTTTGATGATCACGCAAAGAAAATAGCCAATAAAGTTGCAAAAAAATTTGGAAAAAGGATAAATCTTTTAATGTATAAAAGGTTTAGCTTGGAAAAGGAAATTGAACTTGCACATGATATTTTAAATTTTTTAAGGATAGAAATTCCAAAAGAAAGGAATAAGACTCCAATTGAAACTGTAGATAATTCGGATATAGATAAGAGTCAATTACTAACAGATGAAGAAAAAAAAGATTTGAAAAAATTAATGACTATAATTGAAATTGAAAAACAAAAGAATCAAAAATTAAGAGAAATTATGTCAGTAGATCAGTATGATGAAAACATAATTAATACACGAGCGAATGCGTACAAATCTTTGATTGATCGAATATTAAAAGATGATGATGAAAAATTGATTTCTAAAAATGAATTTGAAAGAAGATTTAATATTAAATTTGATAAAAATTTACTCAATCTTTACAAATTTTTAGAATCAGCAACAATGCAATCAAGATGGCTTGAAAATATGAGAAAAACAGCAAATAGATTAAGACATAAAATATTAAATATTACCAGACTGGTAAACAATGGAGCTACGTTAGATGTAGGTTCTGAAGATACTTTTACTAGACTTTTTAGAACTATATATGATTATAAAAATCTAAAGTTAACTACAAAAAATGAACAAAATATAGAAAAAATAAAATTAATTCCAAAGGAAATTAGACAAAAATTTGAAAATGGTATTCATTTAAGCAATGAATTAGAAAATTGGTTTACTAAGGATATTACAAACTTATTTGAAGCCGAAGCTATTGAAACGGAAGAAAAGAAGGTTTATCTCTTTGTAGATGTAAGTAGTAGCATGTCACATGAACAAATCCAATGGGCAGTGCTTACAGTAAAGGCATTTAAAAAAAATGCTGAGTTAGATAATTTTGAACTTTATAAATTTAATACCAGAGTATATAAGTGGAATAAAAAAGGAAATATAGAAGACTTTTTCAAAGATATTGGTGGCGGAACCTCTTATACTCAAGTTGAGAAAGAAATAAGTAGGTTAAATGATGATACAGATAGAAAGTTATTTATAATCTTAACAGATATGCATTTTTATCCATTTGAATTGGAAAGGATAGATAAAATGATTGGATATAATCAAAATATTATATTCTTATTGATAAGAAAAAAATTAGGTTTAGAGCGTATGGCAAAAACATTTATTCCAAGATTGCGCCAATATTTTAAAAAATATCTTTCACCTACATTTGATGCCTATGTCAAAAATTTAAATAATATTTTAAATATTTATTTAAGGACTTGACTTTTAAATAAGAATGATTATTGAAAAACAAAAAGGAAGATAAAATGAAAAAAATAGCAACATTAAAAATTAAAGTAAATGATTTAGTAAGTACTAATGTTGGTGTCTATAAATTAAATGAAGATGATAATGGAAGCATTTTCCATGAATACTCATCTTGTTGTAAAGAAAGGATAAAATATGTCAAAGTTTGTGGAAATTGTGGAAAAGAAGTTACAGAAATATTGAAAGGTATTAAATTAGATGATGAAAAGTTAATTTTCTTTCACAAAGAAGATTTAGAGCAATTGAAACATGAAGGTAAAGTAATAAATCTAATCAAAACTGTAAAGCAAATAAATCCTTTATACTTTGCAGGTGAGCTTTATATATTGGAAGCAGAAAAAGATGATAAATTAATAAATTTAATTGCTAATTATAAATGGTTGGGACATATGATTTTAAGGGGAAACATGATTAATGTAGCTGTATTTCCATTTAATGGGCAATTACTTATGGCAAAGATAAGGCCAATCAGGAATATCAAAATTGAAGTTCCAAAAACAAAAGTGACAAAAAAAGAAAAAGAACTTTTTGATAAAATTGTAGAAGAAAAAAATAAAGAAGAATTCACATTTTACAGCAAATCTGAATTCATAAAACAAGTAGCTTTGGATTTGACAAATAAGAAGAAAAAGGCTAAAAAGAAAAAGAACAAAAGAGAAAGTCTTATTAATTTACTAGAAGAATCTATAAAAGAGGTAAAAGAAATATGAAAGAAATGTTGAGAGAAGCTAAAAGAATCTACTTTAGTGACAGCCACATTCCAAGATGTAATGAATTTTTTGTGGAATGGCTTATAAAAATTATAGATTATAGCAAAGCTAAAGTCTATGGACTAGGCGATATTTTTGAACTAATAGAATGCACTAAAGATGAAGTTAGAAACAAAGGGATTATTGAAATGGGTTTACTGAGAAAATTAAATAATATTGGAAGATTATTTTTATTAAAAGGGAATCATGACATGGATGCTGGTAGATGTCTAGGTTTTCCTTTTTATACTGAAAGTGACAGATTTTATTATTCCATTAGTGGAGTTGGCTTCTACTTTATGCACGGACATCAATTTGATCCTATATGTAAACATACTTGGCTATGGAATATTCTTAGGCATATAGTACCATATTTTGTTACACCAGGAAAAGCTAAATATGGACAAAAACAAAAAATATATGATGCTACTGTGAAAAGAATATTAAATAATGTTTATAAGGCAAACATTAGCTTAGTTTTTGGACATACACATTGGGCAGGAATTATATTAAGAGAAAATGGAAAAGTAATAATTAATATAGGCGATATGTTAGATAGTTGCACTTGGCTATTAGAACACAAAAATGGAAAGTTTTATTTATTTAAAAAATGGGAAATAATGGCTGAATGGCCTAAAAAAATCAAGGAGGTATAAAATGTCAAAATTAGAGATTAGAAAAAAATCTCATAAATACATTGCCACAATACAAAGGGAAAGGAGTAGTTATACTTTGAATTTGGAAATTGAAGTGAACAAAGATTATATGCAAATGAAAGGAACAGATAATCTTAGTACTGAAGTTGGTATTCATATGAATGTACGTTTTATAGATGCATTTGTTAGATTATTGCAAGAAATCAATGAATATTGCAAAACCATGACAGAAGATAAAGTACAAATCAATACTTAAAGCAGAGGTGCAAAAATATGGAAAAAAAAGATTGTAAAATAAAGGAAATTTTCGAAATAGTACAAAGGATTGAAGCGAACATTATAAGGATAAGGGAAGAATTAAATGAATATTATGAGGTTCTTGATAAAATTGGTGATACTTTATTAGAAATAAAAAAAAGGAGGGAAGAAAGTGAAAGACTATGATTTTAAAAAGCAATGTCCGTTTTGTGAAAGAGAAACTAAACATAGGCTAATCCTATCTTGGGAAGATTACTTTGTAGTATTATGTATAGAATGCAATAGACTTTATGAATATAGAAAAGTTAGAAACCCTAAGGCCAGAATATTTGATACGCCAGAAATTGCCATGCAAAAAGAATATTTCTAGGGCCGTTAACTCAGTTGGTAGAGTATCGGCCTTTTAAGCCGAGAGCCGCAGGTTCGAATCCTGCACGGCCCATTATTTCCAAATGAAGGAGGATAAAATGAAAGGAAAAACGCTATGCTATGGTATTGATTGGAAAGATGAAGATAAAGTTATAGTACATCCGCCAGAACCTGACAGCCCATATTGGGAAGTCGTAATTATAAGGGATAAATATAGTAAAAGGATAGAAGCCAATGAAATGATAATCGAATATGAAAATGATAAGATTGTAAGCGTCCACTATTGAAGGAGGCCAAAATGAAATACATTGATTATGTGGAAGACGAAGAAGGAAATAAAATAATTCGTGGAAAAAAATTACCAAAAGATTATGATCCTGTTACTTTGCCATTAAGAAAAATCAAAATAATTGAACCTGATTATCCTTGGTTTGAATGTAGAAAACATAAATTTCGTGCAAAGACCAAAGATTGGCGCAGAATATGCGCACTAATGATATTGAGAAAACAATGTAAAAATTGTCCAATAGCAAAAGAAATTCCAACTGAAATGGTTTTAGAGTGGAAAAGAAGGATTAGGGAATCATGGACAAAAATTGGGAATTTGGATTTGTTTAATAATAATTTCATTGAAATAGATAGTATTCTGGAGGAATAAAATGCAAATTTTAGCTGTAATAATTTGGATAGCAATAATTATTTATATTATTAAAGGAAGAATTATTTATTAAAGATGTATATTTATAATTTAAAATATAGGGCAAATCTTATTGAAGATGAAAAAACTGATTTAAGTAAATTAAAAAAGTGGGCTAAAATTTATCAACATGATTGTAGAAAATTTAATCAAGGAAAATTTGAATCATCAATAGAAATTCCTAATTTTCTCAAAATTCCACCTTTAGATTATCAAATTCCAATAGTTAGATTTGTTTTAAAACATGTCCGTGTTGCATTATTTTTAGAAGTTGGAAGTGGAAAAACTTACATCAGTTCTATAGCAATGATTAATAGAATGATAAAAAGTGGTGGAAGCGGACTAATTCTATGTCCAAAGACAATTAAAGTTCAATGGAAAAATGAATTAAACAAATTTTTTGATTTAAAATTTCCAGTCATAATTTACCCTGAAGAAGAAATTCCAGATAATCAATGCATTATTATAACCAATTACGAACGCATATTAATACCTGAATCTCTTTATAAATTAAGAAATGCAAATATAAAAGCAATTATTATTGATGAAAGTACTAGAATAAAAAATATTAGAAGTCAAACATTTAGAAGATTAATTAAATTAATAAAGCCTATTAAATATAGATATGTTTTGAGTGGAACTCCAATAATGAATAGACCAAATGACTTGTTTACACAATTATCTATTGTCAATCCTTGGGCTTTTCCATACAACTATAATACATTTATGCAATATTTTTTTTATACTATAAGAACAAGTAGATATACTATTCATAAAGTCAAACCTTGGGCAAAAGAAGATTTAAATAAAATTGTATTAAGTAATAGTATAGTCATGAAAGGAAAAGAAATGTCTCTAGAAGCAAAATTAATACAAAATTATATTTTTGAAAAACCTTCCAAACAACAATATATACTAGCATGTGATGTTAGAAAATTAATATTTGAAGATGAAGATGCACAATTGCAAGTAATAAAGAATAGATTAATTAAAGAAATGGAAATTAGTTCTGGTTGGATTAAATTGGATGATAAAATAAAACATTTTGGAAGCTCAAAAATAAATAAAGTTATTGAAAAAGTTAAAGAAATTTTAAAGAATAACGAAAAAATAATAGTTTGGGTATGGTTTAGGGAAACTGCGTTGATACTTGCGCATCATTTCCGAGATGATTGTATTGTTTTATTAGGAAATGCATCAAATAGGAATGAAATCATCAACAAATTTAAAACTGAAAAAAATTTATTGATAGCACAAATTGAAACGGCAAAATATGGATTAAATTTACAAGATGTATGCAATAGAATGATTTTTTGTGAATTGGCATGGAGTCCAAGTTCAATTAAACAATGCATTGCTAGATTACATAGATATGGACAAAAGAAACCTGTATATGTAGATTATTACATTACAAAAAACTTGATAGATGAATTCATGTTAAAAACTGTCAAAGAAAAAAGAAAGGTAAATATGCGAATTTTGTCTAAATTTATGAACAAAATTAGAACTATTGAATCTACAAAGTAAACTAAAAAATACCTATTGACTTTTTATTAAAAAATTGCTATATTTTAAAAAAGGAGGCATATTATGAAAATAGCCAAATTAAAAGATAAAGATAAGATTATTGAAGTGCCAGTAATCCCTTCTACAATAATCGCATGTCCCTTCCAAACAACTAGAATCAAAGGTGAAAATAAATTAATTGATTTCTTTGGAAAGGAGAAACAATTCAAAGTTTTTCTTGAATACAAAGAAAATAAAGGCGTTGTTGCTGAATTTTTAACAATAGATGAATTTATTAATTTATTTTTAGTTGTAAGATATGTTGCTGAAATTAAAGAAGATGGTTTCATTTATGAATTTGAACTTGATTGGGATATAAGCGAAGAAGAGAAAAAGGCATATGATTTAATGCTATTGGAACAACAAGATTATGTTAATAAAATTGCCAGTATCATCAGAATAAATCCTGATATCCTTTCCGACGGTAAATATACATTTTTAGATAGAATACATTTACTTGCTGGATATCTTCCAGATATGGAAGCTAGAAAGGAAATTTTATTTGAAAGAAGCATTAAAACTAAAGTTGAAAAATTATTATTTCATATTTTAAGGGAAAATAAGGCAATTGAATGGAAAAAAGAACTTCAAATAAAAACACAAAAGAAATTAGATGAATGGGCAAAAAAGAATTTCTTACATGCACAAATGGAAGTAATTAAAAAAGAACTTGGCTTGGAAAAAAGGGTAGATGAATTAAAGAAAAAAATTAAAGAAAAACAAGATATACTTCCAAAAGAAGTTAAAGAAAAACTTGATAGGGAAATTGAAAGGTTAATGGCAATAAGCGAAAGTTCACCTGAAGCTGGTAATATTGAAGATTATATAAATTTTATTCTTGAATTACCATGGAATACTTACACAAAAGATAACTTAGATTTAGCTGAAATTAAAAAATATTTAAATAATACACATTATGGAATGCAAAAAGCAAAAGAAAGGATTTTAGAATATTTGGCTGTTTGGAAAGTTAAAGGTCCAAAATCCAATATTCTATGTATGATTGGGCCACAAGGTGTTGGGAAAACTTCGCTCAGCCAAAGTATTGCTAAAGCATTAGGAAGAAAATGTATCCAAATATCATTAGGTGGCGTTTCTGATCCACATTATTTAAAAGGATTCCGCAGAACATACGTGGGGAGTCAACCTTCAGTAATTATGCAAAGAATTCATTTAGCAAAAAGTAAAAACCCTGTCATTATTTTAGATGAGATTGATAAGGTAGGTAAACATTCTATTCATGGATGTTATAGCGAAGATACTGAAGTTCTTACAATAGATGGCTGGAAATTATTTAAGGATCTTAAACTAGAAGACAAATTATTTACCGTAAATAAAGAAGGTAAAATAGAAATTCATAATCCAACTAAATTATTTGAATATGATTATAATGGAAAAATGTATCATTTTAAAACTCTATTTTACGATTTATTAGTGACACCAAATCACAATATGCTTGTTAACATACGAAATAAAGAGAAATATACATTAGTACAAGCAAAAGATGTTAAAAGAGGTACATATAGTATTCCACGACAGGTTATTTGGAAAGGTGAAGAAAAAGAATATTTTATATTACCTAAATTGATAAAAATAAGACAATACAAAGCTAATACTTATACTAAAACATTTATTACAGAATATCCAGAAAAGAAAATTAAAATGGATGATTGGCTCGCATTTTTTGGTATCTGGTTAGCTGAAGGTTCATATAAAGAATACGTAGTAACCATAAGTCAAAATAATGAGAAGATTAGAGCAGAAATAAGAAAATTATTAGAAAAATTACCTTTTAAATTTGCCGAACGCAAAAATCCACATTCACCGCAATTCGAAATTTGCAGTGCCCAATTGGCTTCATATTTATCGCTTTTTGGAAGATCTAAAAATAAATTCATTCCTAAAGAAATCAAAAATTTAAGCTCTAGGCAATTAAGAATATTATGGGAATGGATGATGAAAGGCGATGGATGCAAGTATCGACATTTGACTCATCACGAATACAGTTATCATTATAGTACAGCTTCAAAGAAATTGGCTGATGATTTCCAAGAAATAACTATGAAAATAGGTTATAGCGCTAATATCAGATCTTGTAAAAAAGGTGGCTATGATCCACTCTATCAAATTGGTGTTCATATCAAAGGAAAAGAATATGTTATTAGAGATATACGTAAAAAAGATTATAATGGTAAAGTTTATTGTTGTACAGTTCCAAATCATACAATGTTAGTAAGACGAAATGGGAAAATGTGTTGGTGTGGAAATAGCGTAGAGGCTGCTCTTATGGAAATCCTTGACCCTGCTGTAAACCATGAATTTAGGGATCATTGGGTGGAAGTACCATTTGATTTAAGTAATGTATTGTTTATTTTAACAGGCAATTATATCGAAAATATCAATCCTGTTTTATTGGATAGATTAGAAGTCATAGAATTAAATGGTTATACAGATATTGAAAAATTGTATATTGCAAAAGATTATATAATTCCAAAAGAAAAGAAAGAAGTTGGAATTAATGAATTGTTTGATGTTAAATTTGAAGATGAAGCTATTATTAAAATTATCAAAAAATATACAAATGAAGCTGGTGTTAGAAAATTAGATGAAAAAATTAGAAATATTTTGAGAAAAGTATTAAAAGATTATTTTGAAAAAGGAATTAAAAAAGAGATAATAACAAAAGATGATATAGAATATTACTTACAAAAACCAATCTATAAATATAAATTGGAAGGAATCGGTATTGTAAATGGATTAGCTGTATCTGGAACAGGCGGCAGCATATTGCCTATTGAAGTGACATTAGTACCAAAAGATGAAGAAAAACAAAAAATTCATATAAGTGGAAACTTAAAAGATGTTATCAAAGAAAGTGTAAATATTGCTATTGCTAATGTTAAAAGATTATATAAAGATTGGCCAAATGATGTTGATATTTACATTCACGCTATACCAGGAGCTGTTCCGAAGGATGGGCCTTCCGCTGGAATTGCCATTGCAACTGCTGTATTATCAGCAATCAAGCATCAAAAGATTAAAAAGAATATTGCAATGACTGGAGAATTGAGTTTAACTGGAAAAGTATTGCCAATTGGTGGCCTACAGGAAAAAATAACTGCCGCAGTTAGAGAAGGGATTAAAGATGTTCTAATTCCAATTGGAAATAAAACTGATTTGGTTGATATAGATGAAGAAACAAAATCTAAAATTAATATTAAATTTGTAAAAAACATAGAAGAAGTTTTTGAATTTTGTTTTAAAGAATGAAAGCTATAATAGAAAAATTAAGTTAAGGATTTAAAAATGAAAATAGATTTGTTTCCAATAGTAAAGAAAATCGAAAAATTAAAAGAAGAATGCGAAGAATTAGAAAATAAAAAATACATTTGGAATGTTTCGTTCTTTGATGGAATTAAATTTGCCTTAGATTATATCCAAGGCAAAGAAAATAAATCTTTAAAAGAATTTTATGATAATTTAAATCTTGGTTATGAAATTAAATACATTAAAAGAACATGTGAATGTTGTCCTAGTCAATGGGAAGTTAAATTGGCAAATGGAAAAATGGTTTATGTGCGCTATAGATGGGGAAAATTGAGCATAAGAATATCTAATGGAGAAACAGATGATATTTGGAAGGCAGTAACTGGTGAAGTAATATTCGAAAAGAAAATAGGCACTGAGTTTGATGGTTACTTGAACGATAATGTTATGAAACAATATTTAAAATCGGCATTAGAAAAATATAAAGGAGTGTAAGATATGTGGATCATTTGCCAAAATGGAAATTTACTAAATATAGCCAATGGAAATATTATTTGTATTAAAAGATGGTGTAATGACTTTAGATTAGTATTCATATCAGACAAAAAAGAAGTTTGCATTTACCAAAGTAGTACTGAAAAATCTATTAATGAATTTTTTGATTATTTTAAAGAAAAACTAATTATAAATGGTATATTGATTGATATATTCAAAAATTACAAAGAAAAAAAAACAAAAAATATTAAAATATGAAGATTAATATGTGTAAATACCCAGGATATTGGATTGATCGTTATGGTAGAATATATAATATTAAGGAAATTTCAGACAATTATCTAAAAAATATTGTTAACTTTTTAAAGAAAGAACTAAAATTCAGAAGACGCAATTTAGAAATCATTGCAATTCGTAATAAAATTGATGAACTTGAAGAAGAAATGCTTAATAGGGGAATCCTTTAATATGAATATATCGAGATTCCATAAAAATTTACTAAAGCAATGGTGTAAAGAACACAATTTACCTTTGGCAAAATGTATTAAAAAAGCCATCAATTCCAAAAATGAAGAAATTAGAATGAGAGCGCTATTTTTTAAAACTTTGAATAAAAGGTGATAGAAAATGATCTTTTCACTTTCAGGAAGCCACAATGTAGGGAAAACTACATTGTTCAATTTGTTAAAAGAAAATGACTTATTGAAAGGCTTCACTTTCCTTCCAGAAGTTGCTAAAGCATTATTGAATGTTTTACAAAAGGATGCTAAAACTTTATTAACTGCTAATCCAGAAATTGCTTTTAGATGGGAATGGATGATTAATGAAATGGAATATTTCAAATTTGATATTTGGAAAAATCATTTGATTATTACAGATAGGACATTTATTGATTCTTTAGCATATAGCAAAGTAAATTTAGAACAAAAATATTTTAATTTAATTTATAACAAAGTAAAATACAACATAATCAAATATGATATTTATACATTTTTAATTAGAAACAAAAAAGAAGATACAGAAATTATTTATTATATAAAGAAGTATATAGATGAATTTCATCTTCCATTTGAAGAAGTTTATGTACCAGAAATGGAAACAGAAGAAGGTAAGCAAAGTGTTAACATGGAAATAGCAAATCAAATAGCAAATAAGATTATTGAAATATCTAAAGAATGGGGTGGAATACTGTGAATAGAATTATTGTTAGAAGTGAAGAATTAATGCCAAAAAAGATAAGTGATAAAGAATTAATCTGCTATGCTTCTATCAAAAATAGTGAAATAGAAGTATGGAAAGACCATAATACAGTCAATATTACTACAGATATGGATGAAGTTCAAAGGAGATTGATTCCTGAGTTTAGAACCAGTAATAATGAAAATTTAAATATAAATAAAATTATTATTTATCCGAATGCCAGATACAAAATTGAATTAGGTATTAAATGTCAAATAGATGATGAAAATTATTTAATGTACTTAAGATTACTAGATAGTTTGGCAATGCAATATGGATTAATACAAATTACTAATGCATTAGTAAAAAATGATATTTGGTTAAAAATAGGATTTCATTCTAGTAGTAAATTTACATTAAATCATAAAAGGCAATTGGCATTATTAAAATTTTATCCAAAAATACCAAGGGATTTAAAATTTATTGTAAACTCTTAATTAATCTTTGTAAAGTCAATATCCAATATTTAAATTCGTTTTCTATTTCTATATCTATTATTTGATAATTCTTTTTTAACGTATATTCAAAATAAGGCTGTTCTTTGTCAATATATTTGCTATCAAATATCCACTTATTGCCATTTTTATCTTCTAATTCTGAATGGCAAAAATAAAATAAACCTTTGTTTAATGCTTCTTCAAGTGGATTTTCAGATATTTCCTTATCTATATGATATTCTGGTGTTTTTATAAGCATATATTTATCATAATTATTTATATCATGATATAAATAATATTTAGTCACAGCAAAAATATTATTATATAGATAAGGTATTTTTATAATATATTCAGGATCAAATGGGTTTTTTCCAGTTCTCTCTGATTCTATCTGCAATGCAGGATCACACCCAACATAACCATCACCATAATAAAGCCAAATGTTTTTCTCACAATCTGCACACATATCCCAATCATATACAGTATGAATAGGACCTTCTACTACTACTTGTTCGACTGTATTACCTTTACAAATACTTCCATAATAGAAATTTTGAAATTGAGCAGTAGTATTATCTAAACATTTAAGATATGCATGATAATGTATAGTGATCACACCACCATTAACTTGATAATAATTCCCCAAAAAAGGATAAAAACAATCAAGATATGTCCAAACACTAGGAACAACAAAATTCTCTTCTTCCATTTCTGTTACGACATGACAATCTTGTTGAACACAATTAAAATCTTCTATTATTTTAGGATATTCATCAATTATTATATCATGTTGATAAATATCTTGTTCAAAAGTTTTCAAATAATTGCCCCTAAAAGGCTCACATGGGTCCCAATGTTTATCAATTTTTATTTCTTCCCAACTTTCTGGGAAATCTTGCCATGTTGTTCTATAATACACTCTAGGGTAATGGCCTGATGGATGATTAGGACTATAAGCATATATATTTCCATGTTTATCGCATAACAATCTATAATGATTTAAGTCATAATTCCCTAATTCATAATTTTTAGCAATTATAGTTTTATCTTCATTTATAAATGTTCCGTCTGATGAATATCTTAATAGAGAAATAATATATCCAATCTTTGATCTATATATCCGTTTGATTATACAAATATGATCATTTGTATAATCAAGCCAATACCCATCAGAAGATTGAGTCAATATTAATCCTTTTTCCGTTAAGATGAATAATTCTGCTTCCTGTATTTCTACATAATGCATATTTCCATACATCCAAGGGGCCTGTTCGGAAATTCTGATAGAAAAAGTTTGCATTATTGTTACAAAATGATTACTAAATTTAAATGTATTGGAAAAAAGATATACAAAACGATTTTCGGGGCAAATACCATATATTCCTGAACAAAGAGTTTTATCCCATGTTTCATTAAGATTAGGAAGTGCATAAGTTTTATCGCCCCACAAAATAACATCTAAACATGGCACTAATCCATCTAATCTTGCAACAACTATTGGTTTATCATCTTCAAATCTTACCAATACAAAATCATCCCTAGCAAAAGCCGAAGATGCACCTTCTAATGCCCCATTATCTCTTTTTTTAACATCAGGATAACAATGATAAAAAATCGGCACATCTTCATAAACTTCAGAAGTTTCCATTTTATCTTTATCGACTATCACAATTTTACAAGTATCATCTTCATAATTAATCTCCTGTATTTTCCCCCATTCAAAATTATGTCTTATTACTGGATATGTTGCATCTTTTGCTTCCAATCTTGGCATATTTTTACCTATGCATAAAATTTTTGTGGTACTATTATATCACTTGATGGATCGAGTGTATATGATACATTAGAATCACTTAATATAGGTGGGCTTCCATCTTCTTGATACATTGCAAATTCACCATGCCAAGGATAGGGCCATTTGCAAGCTGGATCTTGTTCTGCTTCAGTCCCATCGTAATTTAAACCTTTGGAAAAACCTTGTTTTTGTATAAACACTCTATCGCCAATTCTATATTCTGCAAAATCTGAACATTTTAACCAATATAGTTCTTTTTGTCCTTTATAAGATATTAGCCATCTTAATCTTTCATCGCCTACCCAACTATTATCGAGAGAATGGCCTAGTCCACCTTCTATAACATTTCCTTCTTCATCTAATAAGCCACATCCTTGTACTATTCCAGAAGTCCAACAAGGTGTTTCAAACCAATTAATTGCCCAAACAAAAGGATTACATTGACTTTCAAATCCTTTTAGCCATACATAAACTATCATATATTCACCTGGTATAAAACAAGCACTATTCCTTAGCGACCACACAATAAACCAAGTTTTTCCTTGGTTCATTATACCCATATCAACTAATGGATCGGCCTTTTCTTTTTCCCAAACAAAGCGCAAAAAATTATCAGATGGTATAGTTTTTCTTTCATCTGAAATTTTACTTAAATCTGGTTTAAATACTGCATAACAAGGTGATTCTTCAAATCTAAATTCCATTTTTTCGATTGCACAATTTCTTGGAATAGGAATTTCTGTAACTATATATGGCAAAGGTCGTTCAACATTTTCCACTGTATATGATTTTTGATACCAATGGATTTTCTGCAAGCATTCCGTTGCGCATTCCAATGTCGGAAGTGGGACATCATATAATTGCCTATCATTCGGATGTAAATAAATTAAATCCACTACGGCAATATATTTAAATATTGGTTTATAATTTACTACATGAGTTTCTTTCTGTAATCCTACACCTATTGCATTATAATGCGAGTACAATATTTGCTTTCTTATTGAAGGATTGTTTGACCAATTAGTTATAAAATCATTTGTCACTTGTTCAATTGAAACATCCTGTTCATTATATTCTATATAGTCAACTATTTCATAATTATTAATAACCCTACAACCATAATTTTGTAATCTCAACCTTGATGTTCTTCCTAAACTATCAATGCCATTTTTAGGACAACAATAACCTTTTATTACCATATCATTGCAAAACCATTGTGCGGCAGAACATGCATTCGAATCTAAAACTAATTCGAAACATGGCTGTGGACATTCTTCAGGATGTGTTTTACGAAGATTATTGAAAGAGTCTAAAATTTTATGTGAAAAATTCTCTATGTCGCCTTCGCCTTGTTCTAACTCATCACAAGCTGGAATGCAAAACAAACAATCAATAACATCCTTATCAGAAGGCAATAAATAAACATCAAATCTATTTCCAATATCATATCCTTTATCTATTAAATAACTTTGAATATTTATTTGTTTTAGCTTTCCTCGATCATCTAAAATTCTTTCCAAATTCATACTACTTTCGCATTTACCATAAGAACATAATCCTGTTGGCTTCCAAGGTTCTGGACATAAATATGCTGTTATGTTTCTTCTTGTTGCCATAATTATTCCACTACAAAATAATCATTTGCTATCATATCTTCATCGCTTGACTGGTAACCGAACTTAACCATTTTCAATGAATGTTTCCCTGTTCTTAAATTACCTAGATTAATTTGCCCATTATCAGTAGTCACACCAACAAACTTTCCATCTACATATACTGAAACACCCTCAATAGGCAATCTAGTGCAAGCATCACGAACTGTTAAATAAACTGGCACTTCTTCCACTTTAAAATTAACAACTATTGAGCCATACATAGATTCTTTAATTGCTTCTACTAAAACTTCAGCTTCTTGATTAACACTTGATAATGCTATTCTATCAAAATAACTAACATAGGTTATTCTAGCTATTCCAGAAACTTCTTCTGATGCTGTAATATCCCAATTAGTTATTGTCAATGTAACGTCTTCAGGATAAGTTCTACCAAGCCAAGTCCAACTTAATAATTCAAATAATGGATATGATAAACTAGCAGTTTTGCTTCTTGTAAAAGTAATATTTTGTTCAATAGTCTTTGGAATAGAAGAGCTTACTAATGAAACTGTTCCTAAATTACTTCTTAACGTAGGCATTAAACAACAAGGAAATAGTCTTATATAAGCAGTATCAACTTGTGGTACAAAAACATTTTTATTTTCATTTACTTCATCATCTAATTCCAAAACAAATCTACCTTCAGTAATTTCACAAACTTTGGAAAATCTCAGTTCAATAGACGTTTTTGCGGCCATTATAGTACCTCCTCTATATAAACCAAAACAGGATATTCATCATAATCTCTTGGTCCTACTGATACAGCATAAGAACGATATATTACACCATACTTCAATCTCAAAATTGCAACGCCAGTTTCACTTGTTCTTATTATAGTATCAGAAACTGATATTGATCCCAAAGAATTACCAAGCCAATTTGATGAAATTACTGAATCAATTGGATACTGTGTATTAGCTTCATTTACATTAGCAAATTGAATATCTTCTTCATGTTCAAAATAACCTGTCCCTTCATTGAAAATTGAACCATCACTTGATTCTAATCTAATATTCATATTCTTTGGATTTGTGAATACACGAAAATAAATTTTTTCACCATATAAGAAACATGTTTTACCTTGATTTTTTTCATCATCCATTTCAACATTAATAAAATGATCTTCAACAGCACAAGAAGCTGCAAAAGTTAAAACTATGCTGGCTTTTGCAATATTATTTTGGTTTCCATTGGCCATTTTGCATTACCCCTGTATTCTTATTTTTTTAATTTTTTTAGCAAAAGAAGAGGTTTTTGTCAAAATTAAATATTGGTCATTAACTTTTCCAATTACAACGTTATCATTAACTTTAAATCCTTTAGCACCAAATGCCTTAACTGTGTTATTCCCAATTTTGACTAAATAATTTGAACCACTATATGCAATTACTGTGCCGTTTTCTATTATTTTTGGTTTAATTAGATCTAATATTTTCATATTATAACACCTTTCTGTATTTTTCAATATTTAACGTAAGCCAAACCTTCAAAGTATCTTCTTCTAACGTTATACTAATGTCACTTTGCTTTACTAAATACTTACCATACAAATTATAATAATCGTCAGCTAATGAAACAACTTGACCATCTTCTATATCTACATATGGTAATTTTACAGTATGCTTTATTTTCTGATAATAATTATCATCAAGAAATGCTTGACCTCTCAACACAGCCATATATTCTTCATTAATCAATTCATCTTGAATTGGTGATGCAGGTCTATTTCCATCACCAATAACAACATTCAAAACTATAGTTTCTCCTTCTGGCACAATCACAATAGATTTAACTTCTGTTTCTTTATTGCATGTCAATTTCCATTCATCATATAATGTCTTATAATTGATTCTCAAATAACCGCCTGCACAATTGCTACATTGAACATTAGTTCTATCAAATTCAATAGTTCCCAAGGGTTCTTTTTCATTTTTCTTTTTAATACCACCTATCCATTCATGTGAAATCAAATCATAAACATATTTAGACGTATTTCCTGATTCATTTTCAATATTGATATTTTCTGTAACTTCTTCAGTTTTATTGGAACTTATTTTAGTAATGGTTCCATCTGTTGAAAAAACAGTATAGTCAATATCAAATGGATATTTATAAACTTTTAATATTGCATCTTCTTTTCCTATTTCAAAACAAGTTTTATCTGTTTCAATTGAAAAATAAGATTCCATTTCCGAATAATCAGCACCACGAACTTCTACTGAATCATATAATGCTGCTTCTTCATTATAATCAAGTGAAACCAAATTAGAATATCTATCTAATTCATAAACTGCATCAGCGTCTTGTAAATCTTTAGGTCTTATTGGAAATTTATACCTAACTAATAATGAACCATCAGATTTTGTCCTTACTACTCCACCAATTACTTCTGCCAACCTAGAAATTCCATCAATTGGATAACCTTGATAGGTAAATTCTTTTACATAATAATCGTAAATTTGCCAATCTACATTTATACTTCCAGCCAATTCTTGAGCAATTTCGCTTGCTTTTTTATCTTTGATTACATAATTAGTACTTATTGAAAATGGCTCGGATAAAATTGCAGCTTTACATCTTCCCCATATATTAAATTCACGGCTTTCTTCAGAACCTTCCCTACTTTCTAACAGAAATTTCATAGTTTTATTGCTTATCTTTAATTCAATTCTTTCTAATCCACTATTATAATATGGATCACATTGTTTAAATAATTTTGGGTCAACTATTGTAAGTTCTATATGATTGAAAATTTCACTTTCCCTTCTATAAACATCAATCTTAATTACCTTATCTTTTATAGAAATTCCGTCCAATTTAATATCCCAATCATTATATTCCAAAAATCTTGTACAAATTTCTTCTTCTCCTGTTTCTGAAGGATATAAATATGAAAGTTCATTTATTAATGATTGATTTGCTGCTAAATAATCTATAAT
>JAGGRZ010000062.1 GCA_021159335.1 bacterium | reverse complement strand
TTTCGCGCCCAGCAGGATTTGAACCTGCGACCTTCAGCTCCGGAGGCTGACGCTCTATCCAGCTGAGCTATGGGCGCTTGATTTTATTCTATAGATAAGCTCGTGGGTTGTCAACATCTCAAACCCTGAACTCCTTGGCTTGATAAAGGTATCTCTTGATTTTCCTCGTGGATGTTTTGGGGAACTCCTCTGTCTGAATAGCAAACCCTTTAATCCGCTTGTAGGGCGCAATTTTCTTGTTAACATCCTCGATAACGCCTCTTATCAACGACTCTATCTGCGACTCGCTCATCGACCCGTATTTCTCGTCAATGTAGTCAAAGTTTGGCACTACTATGGCGAAAGGTTCCTCACAGCCTTTCGTCTTTCTTCCGATAACGAGTGACTCAAGCACGACATCATGCGAATTTATCTTCTCCTCTATTTCCTCAGGATAAACATTTTTCCCGCCCGATGTTAGAATCATATTTTTAAGCCTTCCAGTTATGTATATGTAACCGTCTTTGTCGATATACCCAAGGTCGCCAGTCCTGAACCAGCCATCGTCAGTAAACGCCTCCTTAGTAGCTTCCTCGTTTTTGTAGTAACCAGCGAAAACTATCGGTCCCTTAACCTGAATCTCGCCAATCCCTTCTTCGTTTGGATTACCTATTCTCACATTAACTTCTGGTATAGGAGGTCCCACAGACTCAGCCTTAATTTTATTTATGGGATTAACGGAAACCACCGGTGATGTCTCCGTAAGACCATAGCCCTGTGAACATGTTATTCCGAAATTGTTGAAGAATTTAACCACCTCAGGTTTTATCGCGGCACCACCAGATATAAGAAGATTCAACCCGCCCATGCCAGCTTTGTTGCGGAATGGTTTCATTATTAGCTTGCCAGAATTCTTTGAGAACACTTTCAATGCCTTGCTTATTCCCATTGCGCCGCCGAAAATAGACCTGCCAATTAACCCGCTTTTACTCACTCCTTTCTTTATGCCGCTATAGAATTTTTCGAAAAGAAGGGGCACACCAAGCATAATAGTTACACCGCAAGCTTTTATATCCTCAAGGATTTCCTTCGCCCGAAGCGCACGCGCATACACAATGCTACATCCTATAGTTAATGGTGCAAGAAAACCGCATGTAGCCTCAAATGAATGGTGAATAGGGAGCACTGATAAAAATGTATCCTTCTCAGTAACGGTAATAACCCTGAACATAAAGTCAATATCGGAAAGGATGTTTTTGTGGGTCAACATGACGCCCTTAGGAGCACCAGTTGTCCCCGAGGTGTATATTATAACGGCTACATCGTCCTGGGATTTGGCGAATCTTGGCGGTTTTGGCGATGTCTCGGTATCTATTATAATATCTATGTTCTGAAGCTCAAATCTCGGCAGGTCAGGAAAGTAATCCTCAACCTCATCCGAAAGCACATTAAGGAAATTTTTGTCGAGAAAGATAGCGGACGAATCTGAGTGGCGCAGAATGTGTCTTAGCTCGTTTGGACGCTGTGCGGAATCGAGCGGAACAGCTACGCAACCCGCTGTCTGAATCGCAAGATAAGCTATAGCCCATTGCGGCGAATTGTGCCCAAGGATTGCAATGTGTTCTCCAGCTTCAAAGCCACTCCGCTGAATAAAAGACGAAAGCCTTACGACCTTATCCATAAGCTGGGAATATGTTATCTCCTCAAAAGTGCCGTCACCACTATTAACCATTAAAGCCACCTTATTTGGAAATCGCTCGCAAGTGGTGAACACAACCTCGGGGATAGTTTTACCCGAAAAATCAAGTTTCATAAAACCTCCAAAAAGTTAATAATTGTCTGTTCCGATGTTTTAGATAAATTTAGTAACTGTTATAAATTAATTTCGAAAATGGCGATTTCGCAATCGAAAATAAAATTTAAGCCTTTACCGCGGAAAGTTCTCGAAGTTCTGCGTTCTAACGCCAATGAGATATACTATGTCGGCGGTTATGTTCGCGATGTTTTACTTGGACTTCCCACTCAGGACAGAGACGTATTGGTTCGCGGTCCGAAACTTACTGATCTCGTAGAAATCCTCAGTCCTATAGGTCGTGCGGAGCTTGTTGGCAAATCGTTCAACCTTGTGAGATTCTGGTATAAAGGCGAAAGATTCGACATCGTGGTCCCATCGCGAAGAACGCCAGCGGGCAGTATACCGGAGCCGGGAATGTCCCTTATTGACGACTTAAAGTGCCGGGATTTCACGATAAACGCCATTGCATGGGACATTCTTAAAAAGCAAGTAATAGACCCATTGAAAGGCTTGGAGGATTTAGAAAATAGATTGCTACGCGCTACAGGGAAAAATGCCTTCATTGACGACCCACTGCGAATACTAAGGATGTGCAGACTTGCCTCAAAGCTTGGATTCAAAATCGATGATGGAACCTTTTTAGCAGCAAAAGAATGCGCAAACAAACTACAAACCGTTTTTAAAGAACGCATAGGAGATGAATTCGGCAAAATAATGCTTCTCGAAAAGCCCTCGATAGCATTAAAATGCCTTCATGAGGTTGGCGCGCTCGAAGTTATTCTGCCCGAACTTTCGGAATGTGTTGGCGTATCTCAGCCGGGCGGAATACACGCCTACGATGTTTTCGAACACATTCTCCGCACTGTGGATGAGACGCGAGCTGACCTTCTCGTGCGCTTCGCTGCTCTTTTCCATGACATCACCAAACCACGCCACAAAATTATCGGGGATGATGGCAGAGCGCGATTTTATGGCCACCAAGAAAGCAGCGCAAAAGTCGCCAGCAGATGGCTTAAAAAGTTCGCATTTTCGCACAAATTGGCAGATAATGTCGCAAAATTAGTAAGGCTTCACATGTTCACGCACGCTCAAACTGAAAAAGGGATACGAAGATTTATCCGCAAAGTCGGTGAGGAACTGCTGGAGCCACTTTTCGAACTCAGATTCGCCGACACAAAAGCACAGGGACACGGAGACCTCGAAGCCGAGATAAAGTATAAAAACAGAGTTTACGAGGTACTGTCCAAAAAACCTCCTCTATCGGTAAAGGACCTCGCTGTGGACGGTCACGATGTTATGCGAATCCTTGGAATTCCACCCGGAAAAAAAGTTGGTGAAGTGCTCAACTTTCTGCTCGAAAAAGTTCTCGAAGACCCAAATTTAAATGAAAAAGAAAAACTCGAAAAGTTGATAATAGAAAATTTCGGGTAAGTCTTAATTATATAAAATAGTTCAAAGTCTATTCCTCAACCTCAACTACCTTTATTTCGTCAAACATCTCTAAAGCTTCCCTGTCCCAGACTTTTAACGCCATCTCACCACACATGTCATCCAGAATTTCCTCAGGCACAGGAACCATGTCGAATCTAATCCCCTCTCTTCTTAAGATTGATTCCGCTTCATAAAGCTTTGTCATTGTTTTAAACAGCAACAGGTATGGCATTATTCATCCCCCACTTCGTAAACAAGACAACCTAATGCTCCCATAAACTGGGGTTTTTTGGGGACCAAGACTGCGACGCCAAGTTCTTCAGAAAGTAATCTTATAACGGCATTATTTTTAGCCACGCCACCAGTCGCCACAACACGGTCCGCAGGGAAGCGACGTATCATAGCAGCAAACCTCTTAACTATTGAATAATTAACACCAGCGGCAAGACGCTCTATCGGTATTCCCATGGATATTTTTTCGAGAAGCTCAGTCTCAGCAAAAACCGCGCATGTAGAGCTTATCTCGGCGGGGTCCTCGTAGTATTGCGATAATTCATCAAGTTCCATACCGAGGACTTTCGCCATGTTCTCGAGGAATCTTCCAGTGGAGGCAGCACAGCGATCCGATGTGGTGAAATCAACCACCATTCCCTGCTCGACTCTTATTATTTTCGTATCCTGCCCACCAAAATCTATTAAAGTGAATGTTTTTTCGCCGGTGCTTTTCATTGCTCCCAGCGCGTGCGCCTGAATTTCGGGTATTTCCACTGCACCCGATAGCCTGGCTCGCTCTCTGCCGTATCCAGTAGCCACGACCTCCAAATCATCCCCAAAGCCAAGTTTCCTAAGGTTTATAACAAAACCATTCGGCGATGGTGTTCCATATTCGCGATAGAATGTTGCGGAATCAAACATCGAAAATTCAGTGCGACTATCCTTTGCGTAAGCGAGTTTTGTGAATCTGCTGCCTATGTCCAAACCCAGACGAGCCATAATTTCAAAAAATTTTGGTGGTAACCCTCAAAAGGAATAAAAATCGGGAATTACTTTTCTTTATCGTTTTTATTGCCTACTTTTTTCAGCACATCATCGGGAATTTTATGCCCCATTTTTTCTTTTTTCGTTCGAAGGTAATCCACATTGTAAGGTGTCGGCTCGGCAACAATAGGTATCTGCTCAACTATCTTGAGACCATAGCCCTCGAGTCCAATAACTTTTTTGGGATTATTGGTAAGAAGCCTTATAGTAGTAAGTCCTAAATCAGCGAGAATTTGAGCTCCTATCCCGTAATCCCTGAGGTCAGCATCATGCCCGAGACGGCAGTTAGCCTCAACAGTGTCGAAACCGAGGTCCTGAAGGTGGTACGCTTTTATTTTTTCAATTAAACCTATTCCTCTTCCCTCCTGACGCATATATAGAAGTACACCAAGCCCCTCTTCCTCTATCTGACGCATGGCAGCGTGAAGCTGGTCACCACAATCACACCGAAGCGACCCAAGAAGGTCTCCCGTAAAACACTGTGAATGCACCCTCACCAAAACATTCTTTTTCCCAGCAACATCTCCTTTAACGAGCGCTATGTGATGCTCGTCTGTAAGTATGTCCCTATAAACTATGATGTCAAAATCCCCCCACTTGGTGGGAAGATGAGCTCGTACGACTCGCTCGACAAGTTTCTCGGTTCTCATTCTGTATTCTATGAGGTCAGCTATAGTTATAACCTTAAGCCCGAACTTTTCAGCTATCTGGAACAACCTCGGCAGACGAGCCATATTTCCGTCCTCATCCATTATCTCGCAAAGCACACCAGCAGGATATAGCCCGGCTATTCTCGCAAGGTCAACGGCAGCCTCAGTGTGACCAGCTCGTCTCAGGACTCCTCCGGGAACCGCCCTTAACGGGAAGACATGACCGGGTTTTGCAAAGTCGTCCGGCTTCGTATCTGATGAGACAAGCGCCTTTATGGTTTTAGCCCTGTCGAAAGCCGAAATTCCAGTCGTGGTGCCGTGAATATAGTCTACTGACACGGTGAATGCAGTTCCATGAATCGCGTTTCCTTCCTCGGACATCGGCTTAAGCTTAAGTTCTTCTATTCGCTCCGGAGTAAGCGCCACGCATATAAGTCCGCGTCCCTCTTTCGCCATAAAATTAATCATCTCCGGTGTGACAAGCTGTGCGGCACCGATGAAGTCACCTTCGTTTTCACGATCCTCATCATCAACAACTATAACGAGCTTGCCCTGTTTAAGGTCGTTTACCGCATCCTCTATTTTGGCGAATCTGTAGTTCATATTCTGCATTCAAAACTTGAGTATTCTACTAAAATATTTTAACCTCAGCAAAACACAACATCATCCTGAACCAAAAGATTATAGCGGATGAAAAATAATTTTCAATAACATAATTGTTTTTATCGTTTATATCGTGTATCACGCCCCAGAATAACTATAATATCCGCATCAATGTTGCTTCTGAGGTAGATATACTGGTCGCCTGGTATTATAAGTGCTATTTTGGTGGCAAGGTCCTTGTAGCCTTTTTTGTAGTATATCTTTCCATGTCGAAGATTACGCTCTCTTTTGGTATTTCCAACTTCGGCAACTGTTATGCCGTGTCTTTTCAGCAGTTCTGCCGTGCGAGCTGCGAGCTTGTTTATGTTTGTGCTATTAAGAACTTTTACTATGGGATGCCCTTCTTCGAAAGGCTTTGACAATGTTGGCACACCGATAGCCTTTGATACAGCGTCTTTGGGGATGAATGCTATATCGTATGGTGTATTTTCGCCGTTGTCAGCATGGAAATATATACCCTCCTCGGCCCAAAATGGTCCGCCTTCAGTTATTCTTGGCGTTTTCGTAAGGTTAAAAATTTTGTGAGTGGAAACATTAACAACGCAGATATCCGTGAACCCTGAATCATTTTGGCATGAAAATGCTATCCATCTACCATCCTTTGACCAGCTTGGGTAAAAATCGTTTGTTTTCCCCGATGTTATCTGAGTTCTCGAAAAACTGCTGAGGTCGAGGATGAAAATTTTCCACTGATCCCCAACGACATCCGAAAAAGCTATTTTTGTTTCGTCGGGGTTCCAAGAAGGTAGAAAACCTTTCGTTATGAACTTGTCTTTATTGGTTTTCAGGTTCCTTATCAGGATTTCCATATTATCGCGGTATTTGGTAGGCGGCGGAATAACATACATTGACCACCAGCCTGGGTCGATAAAATCTGCGGTATTGTAAAGAATCTTTTCGCCATCGCTGGATATTTGCGCTCCAAAGCACATTCTCCCCGGCTCATGTATTAGAAGCTCGGGCTTATCGCTGGAAAGAGAAAGAGACCATATGGCTATTTTTTTGTTCCTGTCAGAATCGAAAACAAGCCAATCACCAGTCTTGTTGAAAACTGGGTGAAAGTCTATGTGTTTTCCGTATGTAAGTTTAGTCTGCGCGGATCTTCTTCCAACGCGAACCACAAGCTCGATATTAACGAAGGTCTTCTCCATAGAAGAAATAAGCATCGAAGAACCCAAAAGATTTGGCGTGAAATCATCCTTGGAACGCGAAAGAATGTGCTCGTATTCGATGCCCTGGGAAAGAACAAACATCCCAAAAATAACCATAAGCACAATCGAAAATATTCTTATAGCGAACTTCATCATTTACCTCCAAAGTATTTTACCTGTTCCTCCAAAGATTCAATTCTGGGTAGGGTATAGAAAAGTAATCGTACGCTTTTCTGGTTGCCATCCTACCCCTTTGAGTTATCTGGATAAAACCTTTCTGAATAAGGAAAGGTTCGTTAATCTCCTCTATCGTTCCCATGTCCTCGTCGACAGCCATGGAAAGGGTTTTTAGTCCCACAGGTCCACCACCAAATTTCTCTATTATCGCAAGGAGTATCCTTTTGTCCATCTCATCCAGTCCCTCACGATCTATCTCCAAAAGGCTCAATCCTTTCTCTACTGATTCCTTCGTTATGCGCTGAAATCCGTCCACCTGAGCGAAATCTCGTATCCTTCTTAGAATCCTATTGGCTATTCTCGGCGTGCCACGGGCTCTATGTGCTATTTCTCTTGCAGCATCTATTTCTATCTCAGCTCCAATAATCCTTGCGGTGCGCATTACTATTTTTGTGAGGTCATCCTCAGTGTAGTAATTAAGACGTTCTATTATGCCGAACCTTGAGCGTAAAGGCGCAGATATAAGTCCTGCTCGAGTTGTTGAACCTATAAGCGTGAAGTGTTCGAGATTAAGACGCACTGTCCGAGCATGGGGACCTTTGTCGAGCACTATATCGATGAAAAAATCCTCCATGGCAGAATATAGAAACTCCTCGACAGTTCGTGATAACCTGTGTATCTCATCTATGAATAGAACCTCGCCTCGTTTTATCGATGTAAGTATCCCTATAAGGTCGGCGGGTCTTTCAAGCATCGGGCCTGATGTAGTTTTTATGGGAACTCCTATTTCCCTTGCAACGATATACGCAAGGGTAGTTTTCCCCAATCCTGGTGGACCATAGAAAATTATGTGATCAAGAGGTTCATTCCTGCCCTTCGCAGCGTCTATGTATACTTTCAATTTATACTTAATTTTCTCCTGTCCGACGAATTCCTCAAGATTTTGGGGTCGAACCTTGTTTTCGAATTGAATTTCGGTTTCAAGGGCTTTAGGCGAGGTTATTTTCGATTGTCTTCTCATGGTTTATTAAAATAAATCGGGGCGCCCGGATTTGAACCGGGGACCCCTAGCCCCCCATGCTAGTGCGCTAACCAGACTGCGCCACGCCCCGAATCAGTTTATCTATAGTGTTCATGGTTTAAAATGCAAGTGAAAAATAACTAAATCCGCCTCATTCTTGCCGATGGTATGCCCATTTGCTGACGATACTTCGCAACGGTTCTCCGAGCAATATTTATGCCCTCAGAATTAAGAATCTGTGCTATCCGCTCGTCC
>JAGGRZ010000061.1 GCA_021159335.1 bacterium | reverse complement strand
ATCGAAACTGAACCGTTTACTTTATCATTTATTACAAATGAACATACATTAAAATTCGGAAAAAACTTTGAATTTACCATCAGAATATCATCCCAAGATAGTTTTTTACTTTCATCATCACCGAGCAATCCATTGATAGTTAATTTAATTATACCGTCTGAAAACTCATTATCATTTACATCCTGCCCAGAAATAATGGTAAATGACAAAAAAATATCACACCTCAAAAATAATGAATTGGACCTCGAAAATATGTCCAAATTCCTGAAGCTAATATTCAACAAAGAAATTACTACCGAATATACTGGAATCGATCTCGATAAATTAACAGTTTGGCGATTTTTAAACGAATTCAAAATTCTCACTAAAACATTCAATTTAAACTTCAGAACTAATGAATTAAAATTGTTATTTAGCACAATACCCAGAACTAAAAACACGGAGTTATTGATGAATATAAAGATTGGCTTATTTAACAAAAAATCATTAAAAACAAAATATGGAGACATTTTCGCAATAATTAAACTTGATAAAGATAATTGGGGGAACTTTGTAAAATCTGTATGGTATGATACAACTTTTATTTCGAAAAATTCAAATGAAGAAAAGGCAAAAGTAACTGAAAGTCCAAAATTCATTCCTCCAACTCCAAGCTCCACTAATACGGAGAAAATAGATATTATTCCTGTAAAGCTTGTTAAATCTGTATTAACCTCCTGCGAAAAGGATAGTTCAGATATAAATAAATTTAAAATAGGACAAGATTTATGGGTAAAATTATATTTACAAAATATTAGCGATACTATTCCAAATTACATAACCATTGACTTTGCTTTATTCTCAAAATATCGGGGCTTCATAAAGCAAATAAAATCTGAATTAATAAAAGTAGACAAAAAAAACTTCTTATACACCAAGAAACTAACAACATTTGACCTCGAACCCGGCGAATACAAACTAATAATCACTATTTCAACACTAAAAACCGAATTTTCATTTTACAAAGACTTTATTTTGCTCAACTAATTCACTTAATTTATTTTTATTATCCCTTAACGACACCTATAGGCTTTAATTTTGCTACTTTCCGCGAAAGCCCGGCACCCTCAACAGCTTCGACAACATCTGATACATCTTTATATGCCTCAGGCGCTTCCTCAAGTAATGTATCCCTGCCGACCCAGCGAACATAAATACCCTGGCTCGCCAGCTCCTCGCTTATCCTTCTTCCGCGAAGTTTCCTTACAGCAGCTCTTCTTGACATGTATCTTCCGGCACCGTGGCATGTCGTGCCAAAAGTCTCCTGCATTGCACGATGAGTTCCTACGAGCACATAACTCGCGCGCCCCATGTCGCCCGGAATTATCACCGGCTGGCCTGTTTGACGGTATATGCCTAAAAGTTCAGGTCTTCCTGGCGCGAAAGCCCTCGTAGCCCCCTTCCTATGGACGAGAAGCTTCATCCTCTTCCCGTTAACCGTGTGCTCCTCAAACTTTGCTATGTTGTGTGCAACATCGTACACAAGGTGCATCCCAAGACTCTCCGCTGAACGCCCGAAAACTTTCTCAAACGCACCGCGAACCCAGTGCATTATTATCTGTCTGTTCGCCCATGCAAAATTAGCAGCCGCAGCCATTGCTCCAAGGTAGCGCTTGGCTATATTTGAATCAAGCGGCGCGCACGCAAGCTGCTTGTCAGGCAAGTTAAGACCAAATTTGGAAAGCATTGGTATGAGCGCATGTTCAAACTCATCGCAGACCTGATGACCAAGACCACGAGAACCGCAATGAATCATCACGGTCACCTGCCCCTCAAAAAGCCCCCATTTTTCCGCAAGGCTTTTATCGAACACCTCATCAACGACCTGCACCTCAAGAAAATGATTACCACTTCCGAGTGTCCCAAGCTGGTCATGTCCGCGCTGCCTCGCACGAGCGGAAACCTCGGCAGGATTCGCAAACTTCATTTTGCCGCCCTCTTCGGTGCGCTCAATATCCTCCTGCCAGCCATAGCCGTTCCTAATAGCCCATTCGGAACCATTAGCCAGAACATCATCGAGTTCACGGTGGGATAATCTTATTTTGCCAGTTGAACCAACACCGCACGGAACGACTCTGAAAATTTCGTCCACCAACCGCTTTAACCTTGGTTTAACATCATCTATGGTCAAATCAGTTCGCACAAGCCTGACCCCACAGTTTATGTCGTAGCCAACACCACCTGGAGACACGACACCGCTTTCCACATCCATGGCAGCGACCCCGCCTATAGGGAATCCATAACCCCAGTGAATGTCCGGCATAGCCATAGAATACTTTACTATTCCGGGCAATGTTGCCACATTAGCCACCTGCTTGAATGCTTCGTCGCGAACAATGTGGTCAAGCATGGCACGAGTGGCGTAAATACGCCCCGGCACCCGCATCCCAGGCTGAAATGTCTTGGGTACCTCCCAGCGGTAATTATCTATCTTACGAAGTATCGAGAAAACATCCGCCATATTCTATCCTCCGAATTTAAAAGTTTTTCCAGCTCAAATAAGCAAAAATAAAATCGTTTAATAATTAAAATTTCGCAAGCCTTTAATTCAGCAGCCCGCTTTATCAACTCTCCCTTTCGGTCAGCCTATTTTTTATAAATTTAACAGCTTCCTCGGGCTTGAATTTAAACTGCTCACCCGTGCTCATGTCTTTTATAACGCAAAGCCCACTCTTAGCCTCATCCTCGCCAACAAGGGCAACATAAGGTATTCCCCATTTATTGGCATATTCAAACTGCTTGCCAAGCTTTTTGGGTTCGATAAACATTTCTGCAGGTACATTTGCTTTTCTAAATTCTTGCGCAAGCTTTATGGCAGCCGATGTGTATTCCTCTGAAAACAGCGCGACCATAACGACGGCTTGAGTTTTAGTTTTGGGCATTAACCCAAGCTCTTCCATAGCAGCAAGAATCCTATCCAATCCTACAGTGGTTCCGCACGCGGGAATTCTCTCACCCACAAACATCCCGATTAAGTCATCAAATCGACCGCCACCGGTTATGCTTCCCATGTTTGGAAGTGATTCCAGAACGGTCTCGAATATCGCACCAGTGTAGTAATCAAGTCCACGAGCCATACGCGGGGTAAACTCTATATACTGCTGGTAATCACCCATCATTGATAAAATATCAAGTATCCTAAGCAAGTTTCTTGCACCATAGTTTATCGATTCATCCTCAGAGGAGGCAAACACCTCAAGCAGACTCCTTCCATCATCGTCAGTGTTTAGAATGCTTATCAACTTTTCAACATTAGCTCGCTCAAAACCCTTGCCCGTTAGTTCTTCTACTACGCCGTCCAAGCCTACTTTATCCCACTTATCAACCGAACGAAGCACCGATAGTTCTTCATTTTCCGAGAAGCCAGCCTGACGGACAAGTCCAAAAAGTATTTTTCTATGATTAAGAAGCACTTTAAAATCGCTGAAGCCAAGAGCAGTAAGAGTTTCTATAGTTATCGCGAGAATCTCCGCATCCGCGAGAGGCGAATCGCTTCCCACAATGTCAACATCACATTGAACGAATTCCCTGAACCGTCCCTTTTGTTTTTGAGCTCGCTCGGCGCGCCAAACGGACTGAATTTGATAGCGTCTGAATGGTTTCGGAAGCTCATGTCTATGTTGTGCGAAAAACCTCGCCAGCGGCACTGTAAGGTCGTAACGAAGACCAAGCTGGTCAGGATGATCAAGCCTGTAAATAAGCTTGTCTGCCTCACCACCGTACTTTCCCAAAAGCGTATCCAAAAGCTCTATGGCAGGAGTCTCTATCGGGACATAGCCCCAGAGCTTAAACACTTCTTTTATAGTGTCCAAAACTCTTTCTCGTGCTATAGCCTGATGGGGCAAAAAATCCCTCATACCCCGATATAACCTCGGTTTTGACATTTTTACCTCACCTGCAGTTCACTTTAACGGGTTTCCTTGAGCTTGTAATCGCCATCACCGTCCTCATCCACAAAAACGAACGCCACGCCTTGTGAGTAGTAATACCATATTTCGTAAGCGGGACTTCCCAGCTCAAATGGATGGCGCTCTATCTCGTCTGGCTTTCCGTAAAGTATGTAAACTTTACCTCTGTCCGTTTCCCACCCGTGTTTGTAAGGCGTACCGAAATGGATATCTGCGTAGCGTATTCGTTTCAGAAATTCTTCTTTGTATTCGTTATACTCAGTTGATGGCGTTGGGTCACGCTGACGCCAGAACGCATCCCAAATTGAATCGCGTGCACTCGAATCAGCATTCTCAAAATCATCTATTTCCGATTCCTTGGCTATTAACCTTAGCTGCCGAATAAGCTCTTTAAAGTGATAGCGCAACATCGAAAAAGATGTCGGCACGATGGTGAACGCAACCTTAACTTTGGAAATAATCCCGCCTCTTTTATTCCTAAGATATATCGTTGCATCATATTCGCCGCCGTCCATTGATGAGATGGGGAAAAAGGCATAAACGATTGTACCGTTGCTGTCAGACCTGAAGTGGGCAGGATAAGTTTTCGCTTTAGCTCTTATGCCCACAACGCTGACATACGCGGTGCAACCCTCAGGTATGTCGTATACGAACGCAGCAACGCCAATGCTATCCCATAGGACTGGTATTTTGTTGGTTAACAGCACAGAATCGTGAGGCGTGAAAAACCACGGCGTTGAAATTCTGATCTTAGCAGGGTCGGGGATTTTTACTTTAAACGATGCGCTCGCTTTAGTTGACGCATTCAAATCCTCAAGTATAACAACGATCCTAAACTTTCCTTTGGGAAGTAAAATGGAGATTTGTCCAGCTTTTTTCGGTTCTGCCGAATTCGTGGATGAAAAATCACTAACAATTATGCTGTCCTCATATTCGGCAGTCGTGAATAGTTCATTTTTCTTATATGCCACCCCGACAATTTTGTAGTGCGCTACATATCTCTTGTCAGCTTCTCTCACGAATTGCAAAGAATTGTTTGATATTTGCAGTGTTATCCTCAGCTCCACTAAGCTATCAGCGCGGAAAATACCGTATGAAAATGTTCCCGTAAGCGGTGAACCCTCTATTTGCGGGATAAGCTCAATAGCTGCTGGAAGATTCGCCATCAGAAGTATCAGCGCTATTTTCAGCCAAAATGCTTTCATCACGACCTCGTGGGTGATATTTGAAATAAGTTTCTGTTATCTTTTTCATAGAAATATGCGTATAAATTTGTGTGGTTGCAATAGAGATGTGACCAAGCATCTCCTGAACAGCACGGGTATCAGCGCCACCCTCAATAAGATGAGTAGCAAAAGAGTGCCTTAAAGTGTGTGGATGCACATTTTTTTCTATTCCCGCTTTTTCAGCCCATCTCCGTATTATCTTCCATATTCCCATGCGAGAAAATTTTCTGCCCCGCGAATTAAGAAAAAGATACCCGCCAGAATACTTATTTACCATAGTCGGACGAATATCTCGCATGTATCGCTCAATCCAATAAAGGGATTGCTTCCCTATCGGAACGAGCCTCTCCTTCGAACCCTTGCCGAAAAGCCTTACGAACCTCTGTTCTTTGTGTATGTCCGATGTCTTAACATTGATGGTTTCCGACACTCTTGCCCCCGTCGCATACATAAACTCGAGAATTGCCCTATCCCTTATGCCAAGTGGATTTGATATGTCAACTGCATCAAGTAACCTCTCAACCTCCGCTACTGTGAGCACTTCAGGTATCTTTCTTTTCACCGATTGCACTGTTAAGGCTTCGGTAGGGTCGCTTTGGGCAAACTTGTTGAGGATAAGAAATCCCCAGAATGTCCTTAACGCAGAAATGTTTCGCGAAATAGATGACCTCGCAAGCCCGAGATCAGAAAGGTAACGAACGAATGAATTAACCAGTCCGCGAGTGATTTCATCGGGTGACTCTACACCATGAGAGGAAACAAACTCAACGAAACGCTTTATATCGCGACGGTAAGCATCAACAGTATCGGGTGAACTGGAAAGTTCCGAGACAAGGTAATCAACGAAAAGTTTTGATAGTTTCTCAAGATTAATGTCAAACCTCCTTGCCAGCCATCATCCTAAAATACTAAAACAAACCACATAACCAAAATTTTATAATAACC
>JAGGRZ010000060.1 GCA_021159335.1 bacterium | reverse complement strand
CATGAAAAGACTTGTTATATTAGTATTGCTGCTAATCTTATCAGTTACATCTTTCGCTGCTCGTGACCTGCCCATATTCCACGAGTGGCTGCCCGACTCCATCGTTACCCGCGGGAAAATACATCATTGGGTGTTGCCAAATGGATTGAATGTGGCATTCTGGGAAAACCACACGGCACCAGTGGTATCCTGCAAAATAATGATCAAAACGGGTTCTGCCCATGAGGGTGAGTATCTTGGTGCTGGCATATCGCATTATCTGGAACATGTGGTTTCAGGTGGAACAACTTCAAAAAGAACCGAGAACGAATACAAAGAACTGACCCAGAAGTACGCTTTATCCATAAATGCCTATACATCAAGGGATGTAACTGTATACTACGGGCAAGGTAGCTCCAAAAATTTCGTGCCATTGCTCTCTATGCTCTCAGAATTTGTTCGTTATTGCGCGTTCGATTCATTTGAGGTAGCCCGCGAGAAAAATGTTATCCTTCAGGAAATAAGGAAAGGACGCGAGGAATCTGAGAGAATCCTATGGGAACTTTTTAACAAGACATTTTACATGCTAAGCCCATACAGGCATCCAATAATAGGCTACGAGGAACAATTCCTAAAGCTACGGAGAAGCGACCTCATCAATTACTATAACTCTAAATACGCGCCCAATAACGCTATATTAGCGATAGCAGGTGACCTAACACCCAACGAGGTAATAAGCATTGCAGAGTCCTTATTTGGGGATTGGGAGCGAAGAACAATTAAATCGGAATGCATCCCTGTAGAACCCATACCAGTCGCTCCCCGTGTTGCGGAAAAAGAGGCAGAAGTAAAAGTAGCAAGCTTTGTTATGGGCTTCCCGACAACTTGGCGAGGTGATTTCGATAACTACGCACTAAGTTTTCTTGCCTACATTCTTGCAGGTTACCCAGCGGCAAGACTAAACATGAAGCTCGTTAATACAGAAACCCCGCTTGCGCACTCGATAAGTGCCTATGCGCCACAAGGAAGAATTAATCGCGGAACTTTCATTATTAGGTGCAGTTTTGATTATGAAAATAGAGATACAATAATAAAAATAATCTGGAATGAGATAGACAGAATCAAGCAATACGGCGTAACCAGAGAGGAAGTTGAGAAGAGCAAGGAAGCTTTTCGTAAAAACCTAATGCGCTCCATTGAGAGCCCGAGTTCGCAGGCGAGCGTACTTATGTACAGAATCCTCAATGACGGCACCCCATTCACCGATGGATTCTGGTATTTGCCATATCGCCGCGTAACACCTGAAGATGTTAAGCGTGTTGCCGAAAAATACCTTTTGC
Organism: bacterium; assembly: GCA_021159335.1. Taxonomy (NCBI): domain Bacteria; species bacterium. Next base: position 9,576 of record JAGGRZ010000060.1, on the reverse strand, counting down.
GAAACAGGATGGTTCTCGCAATCCTTAAGCCAAAAGGCGCTGCCACAAAACTCGATAGTATCCTTGCCAAAGCACAAACCGCTCAAAAGCCGAACTTCACTTTAAGAAAACTTCCGAACGGAATAAGGCTTATTCTCGGGGAAAACAATAATATTCCTACATTCGATTTTGCCATTTATCTGCTCGGAGGCTCAATCTACGAACCAAAGGATAAAGCGGGTCTGGCAGAATTCACGGCTCTTTATCTCGGTGAGGGAACGCGAAAATTCCCTTCATTCAGAGCATTGCAACAGAAACTTGAGGATTTGCAAATGGACATCGAGCACAATGCTGGAAGACATACTATTTTCATAAAGGGTAAATTCTACAGAGGCGATTTCGACGAGGCTATGGAGATAGTCTCGCAGATGTTGCTGTATCCGAAATTCCCAGAAGCATCAGAAGAGAAACTAAGAGAAAACTTACTTGCTGAATACAACTCACTTAAGGGATGGTGGTATTCTGAAGCCAGAGTGATTTTCGACAAGAAATTTTTCGGAGACCATCCATACGCGAGACCAGTTTGCGGTTACCCAGAAACCATCAAAAAACTTACCGCAAAGGACGCTAAACTTTATTGGTCGAGCGTTCTCGACCCATCGAGAATGGTTATCGCAATATCGGGTCCCATGCCCGTTGATGAAATGGAAAGAAAATTAGCCCGCCTTTTCGGAAAAATACATGCGCCCAATGCTGAACAATCGATAGCAATGATAGCGAAAGTGCCAAACTTAACACCTCACGAGAAACCAATTTACGAAAAAATACCTACAGAACGCGGGCAGGCGACACTTATAATAGGATTTGATGCCCCTACAAGCTATGACGAAAAAGATAAATGGGCACTTCGAGCTGCTGCTGGACTGCTTTCCGCGGGCAGCCTTAGTGGATGGCTTTACGACGAACTACGAGGTAAAAGAAACCTCGTCTATATAGCATGGGCAAGTCTGTCAACCATGAAACATGGCGGAACATTCACCATAACTACACAGTGTGCCCCCGAGGAATTCGACACAGTTTACACCATAATAAACAATCTAATCGAAAGGTTGCGCAAAGGTGATTTCGCAGAGGAAGAACTGAAAAGAATAGAAAACTCCCTCGCGGAAAAGCATGATATGGCATTCCAGACTCAAGCTGACTTCGTAAATACTATGGCACTCGACGAACTTTATGGCTTTGGATTCAATTATTACACGAAGTATGGGGAAAGGATAAAGTCAGTTTCAAAAGAAGATGTGGTTAACGCAGCTAAAAAGTATTTGGCAAACCCTGTAACTTTGGTTTTAATGCCAAAAGAGTATGAAAATTAAATAAGGAGGGACGATGTGAGGCGCAAACTAATATATGCTTTGTTATTGCTGGCTATCATAACCCTTGCCCCTGCTGCAAGATTCCCGGAATTTTCCTTAAGGAGTTCGCGCGGCGAAACTGTTACCCTTGATTCGCTTTTGAGTCTTGGCAAGCCCCTCGTAATAGTATTCTGGGCTACATGGTGCAAGCCCTGCAACAAGCAACTCGTGTCCATAAGGACATACATTGAAGACCTTCACAACAATCCCGGATTTATAACTATTGCCATCTGCGAGGATGACCCCCGAAGCATAAGGTATGCCCGTGGAACAGCCAAAAAAGAAGGTTGGGACCATCTCCTGATACTCTACGATGAAGCTGGAGCTTTAAGCGACAGAGCAGGCGTAATAGACATACCGGAACTCTTCATTGTCAACGCGGAAGGCAAAGTGTTATACAGACATATAGGATTTAATCCAGGCGACGAGAAAATTATTCACGAGAAAATCGAACAGGTAATCAATCAGGGGAAAGGTTCGCACACAGCATCCATAACAGTTGGAGTTATCGGGTCTGAGTAAGGTTCCTTGCAGCGAATATAGCAGCCCCCATAATACCCGCCATCTTAATGTATCTCGCTCTTACTATCCTCACATCATCCGAAAGAGGCTTTAAAGCGTGTCTTACAGCATAAATTCTTGCTTTCTTTATCATATCGCTCCACAAAGCTATCCCACCACCTATAACGATTTTCTCCGGATTGAATATATTAATTACATTAGCCAGAAATGTTCCCATCCTTCGTGCAACGATGTCGAGCACTTTGTTAGCTGCTGGGTCGCCAAGTGAGGCAGCCTGTTGGACAACCTTTGGCGTTAATCTGTCAAACCTGCCCTCAATAAGACTCCACATGATGGACCCTTTATCCTTCCTTAGCACTTCCCAAGCGGTTCTTACTATTCCTTTGTGTGCGATAAGCGCCTCGGCACACCCTCTGCGTCCACAGCCACACCGAGGACCATCAGGGTCTATAACCATGTGTCCCAGCTCACCAGCAAATCCACTTCTGCCGGCAAGCAGCTTACCATCAACAACAATTCCGCCACCGATACCAGTCCCGACCGTAATCATAACCATCGGGTTCGCCTTCTTTCCATTTCCACGAACGAATTCCGCCAGAGCCGCGAGCGAGGCATCATTGCCCACGAAAATCCTACTGGGCGGATATTCCAGCAACTCCGCAAGAAGCGATTTAAGGTCGATAATACCCCACCCTCTGAAATTAGGCGGGCTATAGACAACGCCATCACTATCCACAGGACCTGCTACACCTACTCCAACACCATCTATAGCACAATCGGAACCAAATATGTTATCCTTGATAAAAAGAATAGTCGATGCCACAGCCTCGGGACCGCCCGACTCGGGCGTTGGATGCTCAACATAATCGTGTATATTGCCCACCTCATCAAGGAGTCCCGCTTTAATATTGGTGCCACCAATATCTACCGAAAAGATTCTCATTTCCCTATTATCTCGATTCGCGTTTTACATATGTTTCTTCCCAGCAATTCATACACGTTTAGTGGCGATTGCTCCACATGTCGTCGCTCCTCAAGTGATATTTCCATTTCGATATGGGATTTCCTGAACCATCTCGGGATCTCGCTCCTCTTCTTTCCGGTAGCATATTCTATAACAGCAAGGAGTGATTCCCAGCATTTTTTCGCAGCATCCTCGTTTTGTTTGTCCACCATTATCGCCACCTTAGCTTGTGATGCGACATTCTCAAGATTAGCCACTGCTTTTGCCCAGTACCAAAATCTTACTTTATCAGCGCTGGACAGTTTATCCTGACCAAAAAACCACATGTCCATGTTCCAAACTGCCGAGAACGAGTCGGTCTTCTGCATACCAAAGCGAATCGGCTCTGACGATAATCCATTATTTTGAGCGAAAAACTCCAAATAGTAAGAACCGTCGGCTATAGGTACCTCAGATAAATCAATGGTTCTCTGGCGAAGGTTTAGAGGGACAACAAAGTGGCCAAAACCCATTACAGGCTCTATTGCTACACAAAATTTTTGCTGCAATGATGTCCCGAAATCAAGAATCAAATTCGGCGGAATGGACGGCTCAGTCCATAGAACTTTTGCAGGGGAAAAGTCCGCAGCAACCAACGAGACCACGGCATAAGGCGCGCGCGACATGCTTGTAGGCTCAACAAAAAGAGCTATCCGCCGGTGTATGCCGGTAAATTTCGCAATCATCCTTGAAAGGGCAAAAAGACGAGCATAGCTTTTTCCACTATTGGGCAAACCAAAACCATCAATAAGAACGATGGCCGACGGATTCCGAGAAAGAATGCGGGAAAGTTCGCTCGACAAACCACTGTCAACCCTGAAAGCCCGCAAATCCCAATATGGCTTTCCTCTGAGCGCCTTCACTTTTAACGGTGAAAAATTTCCAAATTCTATCGTTAATTCCACCCTTGCATCGAAAACGGACGGCGTATCAAGAAATGTCGCTTTGAAATTGTGGCTGCTGCCCACAATTATCCTCTCACCTATTTCCGGATATTTTTTGGCAATATAGTAATGCACAGCCTCAGAACGAGATTTAGATAATTTGTTACACATTGCCGAATCGACAGCACTATCCAGTAACTCCGAGCAGAAACCGAGAAGATGGATTTTAGCATCAGGGTTGATCTCAACAATTCGGGACCAATAATCGAGTATATTTTTCGCGTGCCCATCAAGTTCCGCGCTTTGCCTGCCGAAAAAAATCGTTTTGAACCTGTATGGAATGTCCAGACCCTGAGAAAAATTCGACGGTATCGAGATTGCACTGGAAAAAATAGAGATGGAGTATTTTCCCGAATCAACCTGAGCTGAAACAAAGGCAGCAACGATAACGAAAATTATGGGAGTAAATTTACAACTCATAAAATTGCGTTCTCCTATCCCTGAAAATATCGTTTCTCTCGGTTACATTTTTGTCCAAAGCGTTATCCGGGTTAACCTCAACTATTTTGATTTCATCCCTGTCATCCTCTGAGTCGCACAAAATAGTTCCATCGGGAGCATAAATTATACTTTTTCCCGTGAACGATAATGACAATTCTCCAACGGTTTCCGAACCACCTCTATTTGATAGTATCACGAAAGTCCTGTTCTCAACAGCTCTTGCGAAAAGCGCCCTCTGGCAAAGCGGTAGCATAAGATTCGAGGAATAAACGAGTATCTGTGCACCCTTCAACGCCAGCGTTCGGCTTATCTCGGGAAAGATCCAATCAAAACATATCATAAGACCAAACTTAGCCCCTCGGAATTCGAATGGTTCAGCTTTAAGGTTGCCCGGGGTGAATATAAGCTTCTCACGATTGAAAAGATGTAGTTTCCTATAAAGTTTGTAACTGCCATCGGGCATAACAGCCATTGAAGAATTATAAATTTTATCTCCGTCTATTTCAGGAAACCCTCCTATAACCATCCCGTTTATTTTTTTAGCCCACGAGAGCATAGCTTCAAAAATTTCACCTTCACCTGCTTTTTGGGCGAAGCACGCAAGCTCATTTTTATCAGTAAAAAGGTATCCTGTTAAGAAAAGCTCAGGAAAAACGAGAACATCAGCTTTAACACCATCGATTCTCTCGTTTATTCTCCTTATATTTCCCTCGACATCAAGCCTTTTAGGCGTGAATTGAAAGTATCCTATTCTCATACCTCACCTCTTCCGCCAGTTTGTATCACCTAATTTATACTCCAGAAGCTTTGCAACGACGGAGCCAATGGGAATTTTGGACACCATCATCACAGGCATTTTTTTCTTATCATCAGTAATCCATAGAAACATTCTTCCTTTTCGCTGAAAAAGCCCGGGAGTAGCTATAATAGGCTCCACAACAAGACACGCAAACCTGCCAGCAGGAACACTAACTGTATCGCGCCTATGAACGATAACCTTAATAGGATAATTTCCGCCGTCATCGTGATACGGTAACGGAATCGTGTCCCCTGGCTCAAGATTGAGCGTCCTAACATAGTAAAAAGCGGACAATATATCCTGCACACGCTCGTAGGTTTTAACATTATAAACGCCCTCACGAATGGCTCTGTGGTTCTTTTGGTCAAATTTTATCGTGAACTTCGCCCTATATTTTCCCTCTCGCACATTTTTCTTAAAAAGCCACGGGTAAAAGCTATCTACATCCATGTAACTCTCAATAAAATCTTTAACAGGATAAACCAGCTTAACAAAACCCACAGAATACGCTTTAGAACGAAGGTGAAAGCATCTCTTCGAATCCACGGTCCTCAAACCTGCTACCTCAAGTATTCCGTGTCCCCCCATTATTGGGATAGTCCCGACACCTGGCAATGCCACATATACGCCGAAATCAAGATACTCACCAATCCCGAATGCATTCCTGTTAACCGGTCGGGGAATTTCAACTCCTTCGAGTGCTTTTAGGGCTTTTTCAAGCTGCTCGGGTGTCTGCAATTTGGCAAAAACAACGCCCGAGAAAATAATTGCAAGAGCAATATAGATTGTTATATAAATCCTGAATTTCTTCATGTAAGTATCACTTTCACACTTTTTATTCTCTGGCTTTCAAGCTCCTGAACCACTATTGACACCTTATCATCGACTTTCACTTTTTCTCCGGGTTTTGGTATACCACCGACAATGCTATAGACCAACCCGCCTATAGTATCAGCTTCGTCATACGGTATTTCAATTCCGAGCTCCTCCTCGACCTCGTCAATCGACACTCTTCCGTTCACAAGCCACACATTTTCGCTTATCTGAACGATGGGGCGTTCCTCGCGGTCGTATTCGTCCTGTATCTCACCCACGATTTCCTCAAGAATGTCCTCCATAGTTACCAATCCAGCGACTCCCCCGTATTCATCGACAACTATCGCTATATGCACTCTTTCCCGCCTGAATTCCTGCATAAGTTCATTAACAAGTTTGGATTCAGGAACGAAGTAAGGACGCCTTGCTATCTTCCGCAAATCTATGTTGTCGCTCCCATTTTCTCCTATAGTTAAAAGCAAGTCCTTTGCATACAAAATTCCAACGACATTATCAACTCTGCCCTCATAAATGGGGATTCGCGAATGCCCGTGTGTTTTTATCAGCTCTATAATCTGCTTTGGCGTTGAGTCCACAGGTGCGCAGACCATGTCAATGCGGGGCACCATTATCTCCCTCACAGTCGTATCGCCAAAATCTATAATGTGTTTTATCATTTTCCGCTCTTCTTCCTCAAGCCTTTTTGGTCCCTCGTGCTCGCCTATGTAAGCCAACTGTCTCTGAAGTGCAAGACTTTGAACCCCCTTGATTCCTATGAGCCTTAGCAGAATGTTGAGCAGGAATTTTACGACTTCCTTTAATGGATAAACAATCACATAAAACATGCGAATCAACCATGCCATGCTGAACACATAATCCTGCTTCCATCCAGCAGCAGAAGCCGGCAATATGTTCATACAAAGTAGAGTTATCCCGCTAAGCACCACCCCAAAAATAACGAGAGTATCAAGCATTGGTGCTTTCACAATAGATACAACCAACGCAAAAAGCGAGCCTGCAAAGATGAACAGGAATATAGCACGCATCACAATGAAGAATGTCTCAATATCGCCAGCCTGAGTCAGAACCCTCGCAAGCCACGATTTTGACGGGGAGCTCTTTTTTATTTTTGGAGGTAATTCACAGGAAAAAAGCGCTACCTCAAGCGCGGAAAATATATAAAGACCAACTGCCGAAAGGATCGTTATTACAAGGGATAATAATGGGTCATCCATAAAATTTTACACCTCCTTGGTTAAATTGTATGAAACCCTCTTGTGAAAAGTTTTTCGGGCTAAAGGTAAAATTCTTTCAATTATTCGCTTTATTTGCCCTATCTTTATTTCCGACTCATCAAACTGCCCATCATCGATCTTAGCCTTTATTAATTCCTCCACAAGCTTTCTACATTTACTCTCATCCTCAAGAACTTCGGCTTCTTGGCTTCGAAGAGACGCCTCAACGATGTCGCAAATCATGACTATGGTAGCTTCAAGAGTTTTAGGCTTCGGCCCAGGATAGCGGAATTCCTCTGCATCGACATCGGAGTCACCCTTTTTTGCAAGCTCGTAGAAGTAATCTATAATTGATGTTCCGTGATGCTGCTCAATAATATCTATTATTGGCTGCGGGAGCCCGTTTTCTCTGGCTATCCTTACTCCATTTTCGATGTGGCTAACTATTATTTTTTTGCTTTCATGAGGCTGCAACTTTTCGTGAGGGTTCCTCCCTGATTTGTTCTCAATGAAATATTCGGGATTAACCAGTTTCCCTATGTCATGATAGTATCCTCCCACACGCGCCAAAACAGGATTCGCCCCGACCTCTTCCGCGGCAGCTGCTGCCATATTCCCAACCATTATCGAATGAGTAAAAGTTCCTGGCGCCTCAACCGAAAGCCTCTGGAGAAGTCCACTGTTTATGTCCGAAAGGTCGATAAGCGTGATGTCAGACACCATTCCAGAATATCTCTCAAAAAATGGTAATGTGAAAAGTGCTACAATAGGAGATATCAGCGCCGAAGCCAGAAATTCAACTGAATAATCCAGTATATCGCCCGATGGGACATACTTGACCATGTTAAGCACGATAAGCGCAAAAACACCGAGTGCTGCACTTACTATTATATGTCCAAAAAGTCTATTCCTCACCGTTACAACTCTCTCGGAGAAAATAAGTGTTATAGATGCAAGAAGTGCCGCGATGGCGAAAGTAGCATTGCCAAAAATCCCGATAATAGAAAGCATTATTGTCGTGAGTATGGTGAGCAAAGCAAGGTTTTGGTCGAAAAGAAGGAAACTAATCATAATCACGAACATAAAAGGAATAGAATAAATAGTAAGTCCAATAATATAGAAAACAGTTCCCAGAAGACCTATTATAATAACAGGCACAACCAGAGCAACGAACTTCCTGAAGTCACACCATATCTCGTTCCATCGTTTAAAAACTATGTACGAGAAGAAAAATGATATCACGACCAAAATAGCGAATACACCACCAGTTGCTATTATCTGCCTCAAAGGATATTCGAAGCTTGACTTTCGTTTAAGCTCCTTATAGAGAGCTTTTAACTTCAGATAGGCCTCTTCGTCAATTTTTTCATGTTTGCCAACGATCTTTTCGCCCTTGCTAACCTCATACTTTACCCTTACGACCTTTTTGGCAGCTTCTTCTCGCCTCTTTTCCGTCTCAAGCGTGTCAACGATAAGGTTCGGGACGAGAAATAACTTTGCTACTTTCAACGATAGCTCGGCAAGTTTAGGTTTTTTGGGATAATGCTCTGCGAAGCTTTTCTTAAGCTCAGCTACAACGGAACTATCCGTCGGAACCATCGATGCTGGAACAGTTTTCGACCGCTTTCTGCGCAAAATTGTGAAGGCATTGCTGTATTCCTCCTCTTTTTCAGGTATTGCGGCCATAAAACCATCACGATATTCACGCCTAAGTTCAGATGTTACTATCCTTCCAAAGTCATCAGGATTGGAAATAAGCAGCATCTGGTCTATGTCGGATTTTGACAAGCCCTCCCAGATTTTTCTAAGTTCTTTTCGCTTAATTTTAAGTGGTTTTCGACGGTCTCTTAGAATTTTTTTCGTATCTTCCCATCTCCTTGCGAATTCAGTAAGGACCGAATCAGCTATTTTATCGTTGTACGCAAGCACTATGGGCACTGAGCGCTTAACAGCCTCAATCTCAGCTTTTAGGCTGTCTTCATCCTTCGGTACCTTAAAACTTATAGGCGAGATAATATCTTTCTGCGCTATTTCGCCTACTCGGGGAAGAGGTGATTTCCAAACTGTGGAAAGTACATGCGGAATGAAAAAACTTACAGCTAATACCGCTGCGAGAGCCAACTGCTTTATGTATTTCCTGCTTAGAAATCTACTGTCAGACTCTGATTTTTCTGCTTTTTCTCCCAATCTGGACATTTACTTTATTAAAAGTGCCCTCTTTATTTTTGTTCCATTATCGCTTCTAACAACGACAAAGTAAACACCGCTGCAAACATCTTTGGGCACCCACTGGAATGAATATAAACCCTTGGTGAAAGTTTTTCCAGCAATTTTTTCGACGATCCTGCCGCTAACATCCGAGACGAAAACTTCTGCATACGAATTCTCAGGTACGAATAGCTTTATCTCAAGGACAGAATTAAAC
>JAGGRZ010000059.1 GCA_021159335.1 bacterium | reverse complement strand
ATATTTCTACCTTTGCTCCTGAAGGGGCAGTTATTATACACGATGAATTGAATGGATTTGGTGAAACTGACAATTTGAATTGCTGGGGAACAATTATATCCTCACTTACCCCAGTAAGCGATAACTTAACTACCCAGCAATCAATCCCGCCGTGATTCCCGCTGACATCGCCATCGTTGGACTCGGATAATCCCGCCACGATGAATCCGCCATCTGCCGTTTGCTGAATATCATATACCCAATCACGATTACTTCCACCAAGGCACTTTTGCCACTCTATATAACCAGAAGAATTTAATTTCACTACCCAACAGTCATCTCCGCCATGGTTTCCGCTGACATCGCCATCATTGGATTTAGAATACCCTGCGACAATAAAACCGTCATCTATTGTCTGTTTAACGAAATGTGCCTCATCATAATTACTTCCTCCAAGGCATTTTTGCCATTCTATATCGCCAAAAGAATCAATTTTTACTACCCAATAATCACCACCGCCGTGATTTCCGCTTACATCGCCATCATTAGAGTGGGACAATCCTGCTACAATAAAACCGCCATCGGTGGTTTGTTGAATGGAATATGCTATGTCACAACCACTTCCGCCGAGACATTTCTGCCAAGCTATTTCACCCGATGATTTCAATTTCACTATCCAACAATCACCACCGCCGTGGTTACCAATGACATCGCCATCATTGGACTTTGACCATCCTGCAACAATGAATCCGCCATCAGCAGTCTGTTGAATGGAATATGCACGGTCCCAAAGACTTCCTCCGAGACATTTCTGCCACTCTATATTGCCAGAAGAATCCAATTTTACCACCCAATAATCGTCGGAGCCATGATTTCCACTAACATCGCCATCATTTGATCTGGACCTTCCTGCTACGATGTATCCGCCATCAATAGTCTGTTGAATGGAATATGCAATATCCTTACTACTTCCACCGAGACATTTCTGCCACTCTATGTTGCCTGAAGAATCAATTTTTACTATCCAATAATCACCTCCACCATGGTTTCCGCTTACATCACCATCATTGGATTTTGACCAACCAGCGACAATGAATCCGCCATCGAATGTTTGCTGAACGGAATACGCTCCATCCCAAAAGCTTCCACCAAAACATTTCTGCCATGCTATTGAACCTGTGTATTTCATTTTTACTACCCAAAAGTCAGCAGAGCCATGGTTTCCACTAACATCGCCATCATTGGAGGAAGAATATCCTGCCATAATGAATCCGCCATCAACAGTCTCTTGAATTGATTGTGCCCAATCATCATTACTCCCACCAAGTGATTTCTGCCAGACTATGTGTGGTTGAGCGAAAATTACTGTTCCCGAAAAAAGGATTAAAATAACAAATGTAAGCGATATTATCTTTATAATTCGCATAAAGAACCTCCTCTTCGAGTTAAGAAATATTAACACAGTTATTTTATATAGATAACTCTTTTTTCCGAAATTTTATCATTTACCTTTGCACATACTAAGTAAATCCCAGATGGTATATTTTCATTTGGGGTCCAGATAAACTGCTCTATCCTTTGTTGTTCCACCTTTTTTTGGCAAGAAATAGAACGATGAACATATGATGTAAATACAACATTACCTTTTATATCATATATCTCTATTTTTGCTCCTGAAGGTGCAGCTATAACACACGAGGAATTGAATGGGTTGGGGAAAACTGAGACTGCGAACTGCTCAGGAACAATCATATTCTCGATTACTCCAACAGGCGACAATTTCACTAACCAATAATCATAATCCCCGTAGTTTACATTTACATCGCCATCATTGGACTCGGATACTCCTGCCACTATGAACCCACCATCGAAGGTCTGTTGAACACAATATGCACGATCCCAAGAACTTCCTCCAAGGCATTTCTGCCAGACTATTGAACCCGCAGAATTCAATTTTACTAACCAATAATCAGAATATTCATTCCAAATGCTATCACGCATACCATAATAGTTGGGAACGTCAGACTCACAATAATCCCAATATTCGCCAGGATGGTGTCCAATAACATCACCGTCGTTGGAGGAGGACCATCCCGTTACAATGAACCCACCATCAGTTGTCTGTTGAATGGAATGCGCTATGTCATATCCACTCCCGCCAAGACATTTCTGCCAGATTATGTTGCCAGAAGAATTCAACCTCGCTACCCAATAATCACTACTGCCATGATTTCCGCTGACATCGCCATCATTAGAGTTGGAATATCCCGCAACAATAAAACCGCCATCGGTGGTTTGTTGAACGGAATACGCTATGTCATAGCCACTTCCGCCAAGGCATTTCTGCCAGACCATACTACCATAAGAATCTAATTTAACTATCCAATAATCACTACCGCCGTGATTTCCGCTTACATCGCCATTATTGGAACAGGAAACCCCCGCCACAATGTATCCACCATCGCTCGTTTGCTGAACAGATAATGCATAATCCCAAAAACTTCCGCCAAGGCATTTTTGCCATTCTATATCACCCGAAGAATTTAATTTCACTACCCAATAATCAGCATAGCCATGATTTCCACTGACATCGCCATCATTGGAATTAGACACCCCCGCCACGATGAAACCGCCATCTAATGTTTGCTGAATAGAATATGCACCATCCCAATAACTTCCACCAAGGCATTTCTGCCAGACTATATTACCATAAGAATCTAACTTAACTATCCAACAATCACAACCACCGTGATTTCCGCTGACATCACCATCATTGGAACAGGACACTCCTGCCATGATAAATCCACCATCTAATGTTTGCTGAATGGAATACGCACAATCCCAATTACTTCCACCAAGGCATTTCTGCCAGACTATTGAACCCGAAGAATTCAATTTCACTATCCAACAATCAGAATAGCCGTGGTTTCCACTAATATCTCCATTATTGGACTCGGACATTCCCGCCACAATGAATCCACCATCAGCAGTCTGTTGAATCGATTGTGCCCAATCATCATCACTTCCACCAAATGATTTCTGCCAGACTATGTGTGGTTGAGCGAAAATTACTGTTACCCAAAAAAGCATTAGAGAAAAAAGCGCCAGCGATAACACATTTGCGATGCGCATAAAAACCTCCTTTTTAAGTATATTATAATAATTGAAAAAATAATGATAATTTCAAGTTTGAAATTTTACTTCTAACTGATTAAAATTTTACATAACAAGCAGGGGAGTAGTGGTTAATAAAAAATATTTCTGATTCAAATCAACGAATCCCATTTTTCAAGTTTACATAATGTTTCTATTGGGTATATTTATACGCCACCTGAATCCTCCATAGCAAGATTAATAGCCTCTGAAAGGTCTTCCATTGTGAAAGGTTTGTTAAGTATGCCAGCTGCACCTGCATCAAGAAGTTTCTCAACCGTGTCTATCTGAGCGTAACCCGTCATGATAACTATGGGAACATCGGGACTGACCTTCTTAAGCTCATAGAACACCTCGTCCCCCGGTGAATCCGGCATGACTATATCGAGCAGAACAACTGATGGTTTTCTGTCTCTGAACTTTTTCATACCATCAGAAAAATTCTTAGCGCATTCCACCTCAAATCCCAAAGCTGAAAGCATTCGAGAAACCGTTTCGCGAACGAGGCTATCATCATCGATAACGAGAATCAATTTGCCCTTCGCAATAACTGGTTGTCTTGTTGGAATGACTTTGGTCTCGAGAGGAAGCAGAATAGTTACAGTAGTCCCAACTCCAGGAAAGCTTTGGATGTCGATAGTGCCTGAATTTCTTCTTATGGCCGTTAATGCGGTAGGAAGCCCAAGCCCTTTAGAAGGTTGAGACCAGCCTGAGAAGAATGGTTCAAAAATCCTGCTCATAAATTCTTTAGGTATGCCAATTCCCGTATCGGCAATTGAGATTTTAAGGTATTCCCCCGGCTTAAGCTCGCTGTATCTCTGGAGAAAGTATGTATCTGCAGTTATGGTCTCTACATTAATGACTATTCTGCCTTTGCCCGATATCGACCGTATAGCATTATCCAATATAGCTTTTATTGCTACCTCAAAAGCCTTTGGCTCACCTTTTACTATTACATCCTCTGCTGGAGCGTCAAACTGCACTATGTGACCTAACGCTTGCTTTTCCGAGATGTTTTTCAAAATATCCTTAAGCACTTTAATCGGATTGAATTCAACCTTCTCCTTAAGTTCAACCCTCATAAAAGACGCGAGAAGGTTTACGAATTCAGAAATTTCTATCAAATGTTCTTCGAGATTGTCAAAAACATCGTCCACATATTGTCGTTGGTTGGGCGGAATCCGCCTGTGAATAAGTTCCGCCTCACTAAGTATAGTCATCAGATTATTGTTAAGTTTATGGAAAAGTATTGCGGATATATTCTCAAGGTATTTATGCTGCTTTATCAGCGTCTGATGCATGAATAGCTCCATCTCTTTTGTTATGTCCTGAATGAGTAACATATATTGATACTCCGAATGTCCTGAATTAATCCTAACAAGCGCAATCCTGTATGTGAAACCACGATCCGTCGTTACTGTAAAGAAAAAGCTTCTATCATCTGTTTCTGTGAACTGCCGTATTAGCCTTGCGACCTCTCCCTTGCTCTCCCCTAAAGCGTTAAGGTATTCCGGGAACTTTGTGTCAAGTTTCTTTAAGCCAACACCAAGAATGTCCTTAAGCGCTGAATTAGTGTAAACGAGATTTAAATCGCGGTCAAGGATGGCTATTCCCTGGGGGATATTTTTTATTATGAACTCGAGAATGTCGGCTCTTTTTATTTTCTTTTGGCTATTATTATCGACCATATTATTCCCCCGAACAAAACAACAGAAGCTATCACGAAAGTAAACCAGGGTGATGTGAACATTTTACCCCTCCAAACCTTTCTCTTTCAATGCTTTTACCGTTTGCTTCCCCAATATGAAACCCAAAATCACTGCAATAGCAAGCAACAGCCATCCACCAACAAGCTCTGCCCACCGTGGATAACCACCATACGGTTTTATTATAATACCGATAACCGATGATAGCAACAACACAATAGATGCTATCGGAACGAAAAACTTCACCGCCACATTCCACCACTTCCCTATTTTCACTATGGAATGCGCATTTATCATCTCTCTTATTTTCTCGGTGTCGATAAACCATCCAACTACGAGTGCCTCAAGAAAGCCTACTGCAAATAGTCCGAAGAAAGTCATGTAGTGGTCAACAAGGTCGAGCCAGTATAATCCCGCACCAGTGGTGTAGATTATGCCTATGAGGAATGCTACTAAGGCAACAAAAATGTTGGTCCTTCCTCTTCTTGTACCAAAAGTTTCCATAACGCCTGCCACGAATCCCTCAACCAACGAGAAAGCTGAATCGATAGCCAGAGTTAACAACATCAGGAAGAAAAGGATTCCCACAAGAGGCGCTAACGGTAAGTGATTTATTATTTCTGGATATGTTATGAAAGCCAATTCGGGACCACTTTTCATAACTTTGGCAACTTCTACTCCCTGCAAGCCAGCATAGTATCCGAGAACCGAAAAAACAGCGAATCCGCCTACATACGCTGTCGCAGCATCTGAGAGTGCTATTATCATCGCATTGTTGACCAGGTCTGACTTGGGCGGAAGAAAGCTCGCATACGCAATCATAACCCCGAATCCAACGGAAAGCGAGAAGAAAACTTGCGTAAATGCTGCCTGCCAGATTTGTGGCTTAAGCAACATATCCCACTTAGGAGTTAAATAATACTTGATTCCCTCAAAAGCATTAGGGAGCGTTAGTCCACCTATAACAAGCGTTATAAGTATTATCCAAGGTATAGTGACGGTGAAATAAACTACTTTACTGACAGTTTTAGCCCCTTTCCATATTGAAAGAACAATCCAGACCCACATTATAATAAGCCCTATAACGAGGTGCGTCTGTATCGAGCCAAAATTCGCGATGCTATCAGTTAGTCCCAAAACTTTGTTGAAGAAAAACGATTTGGGGTCACTCCCCCAAGAAAGCTTAAACGAATACACAAGATAATTAGCCGCCCAGGACATTATCACCGCGTAGTAGGTTGTAATAAAAAAACCAACCAGTATCGCGAACCACCCTATCCATGCGAATCTTTTGGAAAGCTTTGCGAAAGCCACAGGAGCAGAACCACCTATTCTCTGTCCCAGCGCAAACTCAAGAATAAGTAACGGTATCCCAGCCAAAAAAAGCGAAACCAAATACGCTATTATAAAGGCTCCTCCTCCGTATTTGTAGCAAATGTAAGGGAACCGCCAGACATTACCGAGGCCTATAGCAGAACCTATTGAGGCAAGAATGAATGCGGTTCTGCTCGACCAGTAAGCCTTCTCAGTTTGTGCCATAGCGCCTCCTTTTGCTTAATAGTAGTATGTTTTTCAAAGCCGTTTCATCTTTGGCCGAAAGCCACTTCCTCTCGAATTCTTTCTTACCAGTCATCTCGGCTATAGCAGCCAGCGTCTTTAAATAAAGATTTCGAGTATCTTTGCTTCCCGCAAGTAAAAAACAAGCGTAAACAGGATAATCAGCAGACGGAAAGAAAATGCCACCTTTACTACGGGCTATGACCATGGCGAGTTTCCCCTCCCCTTCAACTATAATGTGAGGTATGGCAAGGTTTGGACCTATAACTGTAGTTGACTCAACCTCGCGGGAAAGAAATTTCTTTAATATTGAATTTTCTGGTTCACTAAACATTTCCGAGAAAATCTTGGATGCCCTGCGGAAAAGCTCTGCAGCACTAATCTCTCCTTCAAAGTCCAAAAGCGGTGCATCTTCAATTAATGCGTCTATAGTATCCCGCGTTATGCCATCCCTTTCTCGTATTATCTCCCTGAGTTCAGTTTCCAGCAAATTCCCCTTGAGCTGTGATGTGGTTATTCTCGATATCAGAAAGCTTAACGCGTATTCCCGCGCTATTTTCACCCTTCCGTAAAACCAATACCAAAGAAGCCCAATAACTATGAGTAAAGCGGATAAAAATAGTGAGAGATATCCCATATCTGTGATGAGGAACATAAGTCCTAATATTCCTATTATTTGAAGGAAAGGATAAAGAGGTGCTCTAAATGTCGGCTGGTAGTTTTGCAAGTGGCTCTCACGCATTATTATCATGCTTATAATATCGAGAATAAATGTAAGTATCATCACAGTTGAGGCCATCTCAACGAGCTCAACGAGTGGCAGAAATAAAGCCGCAACAATCACAAGCCCTGTTATTAGTATTGAAATTGATGGGGTATTGGTTTTCGGACTAATCCTACTAAACCAGCCCGGCATGAGCCTGTCTCGAGCCATAGCAACAGGATATCGCGCAGCAGCCATTATTCCAGCATTAGCGGTGGAAATAAAAGCGAGCATAGCACCGAATGTCATTACTATAGCACCAAATTTACCGGCAAAAGCCTTAGCAGCATCCGATATAGGAGTCAAACTTGCATCAAGAACTTCTGCGTCGAGCACTCCGGCTGTTATAAAAACCACCACGAAATAAACGAGCATCATGGTCACAAGCGATACTATCATCGCTTTGGGAATGTTGATATGAGGCTTTTTCACCTCTTCCGCAATGCTCGCTGCCTTCAAAACCCCGCCATATGAGACGAAAACAAGCCCTGCGGTTACCAAAACTGAGTTCCATCCATAAGGAACAAACGGCAAAAGTTTGTCTTCGGATATGCTTGGTAGCCCTCTAAAAATATAGAACACGAATGTTACTATTAGCGCTGTAACTACGATGACCTCGAATTTAGCCGCTTGCTTTATACCCTTTATGTTAAGGATGATAAAAAGTATCGCGAAAATAAGTGCAAATGTCCTTACGGGAAATCCAGGGAATAGATAATTTGCGAACGCTCCCATACCAACCAGCGCAAACGATGTCTTAAGCATCACCGAAAGCCAAAGCATTATACCTGCAGATGTTCCCAGTGCAGAGCCAAGACTGCGCGTTATGTAGAAGTAGCTTCCGCCAGTTCTGGGCATAGCACTTACGAGTTCGCTCTGGGATAGCACTCCAATAAGTGCAAGAGCACCAGCAAGTAGATAGGAGACAGCGACTGCTGGTCCCGCTTTGGCGTGAGCTATACCGGGAAGAACAAACAGACCCGATGAGACCATTGCCCCCGTTGAAATGCAATAAACATCGTAGAAACCAAGCTTTCTTTTAAGGCGAACCTCTTTCACGGGCGAATAAAAAATAATGCAATATCCATGTTATTTACAGAAAAAAATACTTGACCCTCCGAAACTATTGGTTAGCATAATTCAAAAATTTATATGGAGGTTGTAATGAAACAAAATCAAAATAATGACTGTCAGCAGACCAACCATAGAGTATTTGGTTCAGGAATGGCTATTCATCCAATTACTCCTAAAAGAATCGAACAGCATAAAGGGAAACTAATATTTTTCTATGAGTGGTGCAAAAAGTGTGGTATCTGCGTTTATATTTGCCCCACCAAAGCACTGGCGGCAAAAAAAGATGGGACACCATATATGGCTGATGAATCAAAGTGCACTTTGTGCAGTCTTTGCTGGAGAATTTGTCCCGATTTCGCAATAATGAAAAATCCTAACTGGGAGGAACCAAAAGATGCCCCTAAATAGAACCACTGAGGATGGTCACCAAATAATGTTTGTTCAAGGCAATGATGCCTGCGTTTACGGCGCGATAAAAGCAGGCTGTCGATTTTTCGCAGGTTATCCTATAACACCATCCTCAGAAATAGCAGAGGGTATGTCGAGAGAGTTGCCCAAAGTGGGCGGAGTGTTTATTCAGATGGAAGACGAGATAGCCTCTATAGCTGCTATAATAGGAGCCTCAGCAGCAGGTGCGAAAGCGATGACAGCAACATCTGGACCGGGATTTTCGCTAATGCAGGAGAACATCGGATATGCCTACATGGTCCAACTACCCATAGTTATAGTTAATGTTCAAAGAGGCGGACCATCCACAGGATTGCCGACAAGACTGGCGCAAAGCGATACGATGCAGGCAAGATGGGGAACTCATGGCGATTATACTGCGATAGCAATAGCACCCGCTTCGGTTCAGGAGACATTTGATATGATGATAACTGCTTTCAATCTTGCGGAAAAGTTTAGCACACCTGTTATAGTTCTTATGGATGAGTTAATCGGGCACATGCGAGAAAAACTCATAATAAGACTTGATAAAGAGGTCGAGGTAGTCGAGAGGGCTTTCCCAAAAGCGCCGCCGGAATGGTATATACCCTATGCTCCGACAGCGGACATGGTGGCACATCCTGCTCCATTCGGCTCAGGATACCGATATAGCATAACAGGTTTAACCCACGACCGCTTAGGTTTTCCAACGCAAATACCCGCTGAAATAACCGAAGGACTTGAAATGCTAAGAGCCAAAATAATGAGCCACAAAGCCCAGATCTGGGATTGGCGAGAATACTATACCGATGATGCCAAATTCCTGATTGTAGCATATGGTTCCGCGGCAAGAGCAGCTCGTGATGCAGTAGAAAAGCTGCGAAGAAAGAATGTAAAAGTAGGATTGATGGAACTCAAAACGATTTGGCCGTTCCCTGATGAACCATTGCTAAATCTTGCTAAGAATGTAAAAGCTATATTTGTAGCAGAAAACAATATGGGGCAACTCGTTCATCCCGTAAGGGAAGTTTTGCCCAAAAAAGAAAAAATAAAAAGTATTTTAAGATATGATGGTCGTCCACTTAATCCCGAACAAATAATAAGTGCTATTAAGGAGGAAATTCATGCCCACTAAAGTTAAAGAGGAAATAAACATTTATGACTATTTGAGGTGGAGAAAAGTGTTTCCAACAGTTTGGTGTTCAGGTTGTGGCATAGGAACCATAACGGGCGCAATAATACGAGCGGTAGCATCTTTGGGAATACCCAAGGACAATGTATCACTGATATCGGGCATTGGTTGCTCAAGTAGAATGCCTATCTATGTGGACTTCAATACACTTCATACTACACACGGCAGAGCATTGGCTTTCGCTACGGGCGTTAAGTTGGCAAATCCTGAGATGACCGTTATTGTGGTCAGTGGTGATGGCGACGGTCTGGCTATAGGTGGGAACCATTTCATCCATACCGCACGAAGAAATATAGATATAACTATGATTCTCATTAACAATTACATCTACGGCATGACTGGTGGTCAGGTGGCTCCAACGACTCCGATAGGCGCGATAGCACATACCGCACCCTACGGAAACATTGACCCGCCTTTCGACGCCGTCAAATTAGCCATGGCCGCTGGCGCAACATTCGTGGCAAGAAGCACTGTTTACCACATAGTTCAGACCGAAAACTACATTAAGAAAGCTATCATGCATAAAGGTTTCTCCTTCGTCGAGATTATGAGCCAGTGTCCCATAATTTTCGGAAGACTTAACGACATGCCAAAACCAACAGACATGCTCGAATGGCAGCGAAAAAACGCAGTGCCTCTATCAAAGGCTAAAAATATGACTGAAGATGAATTAAAGGGAAAAATAATTATCGGAATATTCAAAGAGGATACATCGCGTAAGGAATATACGGAAGCGTACGCCGATTTGATAAAAAAGGTTCAGTTGAAAGTAAGCGTCGAATAATATTGGAGAGTTAAAATGCAAGACAAAAGAAAAAAAAGAAAAACCAAAAACACAAAGGCAAAAAAAGAGGAATTCCCCGGACTTCTACCGCCCAAAGTGGATAGGTTTGAAATAAGGATTGTGGGAGCTGGTGGACAGGGAATAATATCTATGGGGATGCTTCTTGGTGAAGCCATAGCCATTGGCGATGGAAGAAATGTTGCCCAGAGCCAGCATTATGGTCCTGAGGCTCGTGGCGGAGCGACACTTGCCGATGTCGTGATTAGCGATAAAGAAATTTACTTCCCAGAGTGTTTGAAGCCAGACTTGCTGATAGCTCTCACTCCAAGCTCATACGAGTACTACGCGCAGCATGTTAAACCCGAAGGATTGGTGATAGCTGACTCATCTGCGGCAGAATCACCCGTAGGACCTGCCGTAACGATAACCGTTCCCTTTATCGAGACGAGTATGGATAAATTCAATACTCCTATACCTGCCAATATGATCGTTCTCGGGTTCCTTTCCACATACACAAGAATTGTTTCGAAAAATGCGATAAAAGGTGCTGTCGAGGACAAATTTGGTGGTTCAAAATACTTAAAAACCAATCTTGATGCTCTTGAGGAGGGATTCAAGCTCGGACTGTCATACAGGAAAAAAGGTATCCTGCCACACAAACACGAAGCCGCTTTAGAACTGTAGCTTCATCAGATTAGAAATAATTTTATCGCTATAAAAAGCAATATAACTGCACCTACCACTTCAGCGTAGTCACCAACTATGGTCTTCGCTACCTTTCCAATCAGAAAACCTATCGAACTCATCAATGCAGCCACAACTCCGATTATTAAACTTATCGATACTATATCAACCTTTAATGCACCCAGTCCCATACCAACCGCCAATGCGTCGATGCTGGTTGCGATAGATAACATAACCATATCCAGACCACGAGTTATGTCGACCACCCTGCTACTATCCCCTTTTCTGGCGAACGAACTGTAAAACATTTTCACGGAGACCAAAACGAGCAATCCACACGCTATTAAATTATTAAATTTGATGAATGCACCAAGAATCGTGCTCATAAGCGCCCATCCGAGCAATGTCATCAATGTCTGAAACAACCCGAAATGGAAGGCACAGCGGAATAAAGCCCGCAATCGTCCATGCTCAACTGTGCTTCCCGCAACTATGGAAACCGAAAATGCGTCGACGCCAAGAGCAACCGCTATACCAAGTTTGGTTAAAATATTCATTCCATAACTCACGCTGTTTTCATAATTGATTGCCAAATATTGCAAATAAACAAAAAATAATTGCTATGTAAGTCAAATTTTATTTATCTTAAGCAACAAAATGAGAGGTTAAAAAATGCTTAGATTCTTTAACACACTCGGAAGAAGACTTGAGGAATTCATTCCTTTGGACCCGCCTACCGTGAGAATGTACACCTGTGGACCGACAGTTTACGACTATGCCCACATAGGCAACTTTAGAGCTTATGTGTGGGAGGACCTTTTGAAAAGATACCTCAAATTCAAAGGATATAAAGTTATCCATGTCATGAACATAACCGATGTCGACGATAAAACAATAAAAGGCGCAAGGGAAGCAGGGATTTCCCTCGATGAGTACACGCGAAAGTATAAAGAAGCATTCTTCGAGGACCTCGATACGCTCAACATAGACCGCGCAGACTTCTACCCCGAAGCCACCAAGCATATAGACGACATGGTGGCGTTAATACAAAAATTACTCGAAAAAGGCTATGCCTACTATGGCGAGGATGGCTGCATATATTACTCAATATCAAAGTTCAAGGATTATGGGAAACTCTCGGGCAAGCGACCAGATAAACTTATAGCGGGTGCAAGAATAAGTCACGATGAATACGATAAGGAACTCTGGGCAGACTTCGCGTTATGGAAAGCATGGACACCTGAAGATGGTGACATATACTGGGATACTCCTCTCGGGCGCGGCAGACCGGGATGGCATATAGAGTGCTCCGCAATGTCTATGAAGTACCTTGGCGAGACATTCGACATACACACTGGCGGCGAGGACAACTTATTCCCCCATCACGAAAACGAAATAGCGCAATCTGAAGCTGCCACTGGAAAACCGTTCGTGAGATATTGGCTACACTGCGCTCATCTCATCGTCGAAGGTAAAAAAATGTCGAAATCACTCGGAAACTATTACACTTTACGCGATTTATTAGAAAAATCATATAAACCTATGGCAATACGATATTTACTATTATCGACCCACTACAGGCAGAAACTTAATTTCACCTTCGAAGGAATAAAAGCAGCGGAATCCGCAATAGATAGACTGCGTGAGTTCAGAGATATGCTTGAGGAATACGCTGCCAAAAATATTCCCGGTACTGACCCAAAGGTTACGGAAGCGCTCAAGGACGGTTTGGAAGGATTCGAGAGAGCAATGGACGATGATCTTAATATCTCCCCTGCCCTCGCCTCTATTTTCGAAATGGTTAGAACGATAAACAAAATATCTGCCGAAAGAGGAATAACTGGTGCGGATGCCGATAAAGGTCTCGATATTCTAAGAAGAATCAACTCCGTTCTCGGTGTGCTGAGAGAACCAAGAAGAGAGCTCCCGTCTGAACTCGAAAGGCTAATAAAAGAGCGAGAAGAAGCGCGAAAAAGAAAGGATTACGCGAAAGCTGACGCGATAAGGGAAAAGCTGAGACAAATGGGGCTTGAAATAAAGGATACACCCGAAGGAACCAAGTGGAGCTGGAAAGAGTAAATTAAAAGGACCACAAAAATGCTCGACTTAAAGTTCATAGTTGAAAATCCTGAGGTGGTTAAGCGTGCTTGCAAACTGAAGCATGAGCCCGATTTTGTGGACGAGATAGTGGAGCAAAACAAACTCCGCAAGGAACTGGTGGCAAGAAGAGATAACCTAAGAAAAGAACTTAACCAAATTTCAAAACTCATTTCTCAACTTGCACGGGAAGGTAAAGACATCGACGACCTGCGCGATAAAGCCAAAAACATATCCGACGAGGCTAAATCAACAGAATCCGAATTGCGCGTAGTTGAAGAAAAACTCAGCGAGTTACTTCTCAAAATCCCTAATATTCCGCATGATTCAGTTCCCATTGGGGAAAGCGAAGCTGACAACAAAGTAGTGAAAGTAGTTGGTGAAGCCCCAAAATTCGATTTCGAGCCAAAAGACCACCTTGCCCTTAACGATAAACTTCATCTGTTTGACTTTCAACTTGGGGCAAAGCTTGTTGGTGCTTTTTTCCCGCTCTTCGTTGGTGACGGTGCAAAACTCGTTAGAGCACTCATCAATTTCATGCTCGACATTCACACCAAAAACGGAAAGTACATCGAAATCTATCCGCCTGCACTTGCCAACAGGGAATCAATGGTAGGCACAGCCCAACTGCCGAAACTCGAAGATGACATGTATCATCTTGACCTTGAGGATTACTTCCTGATACCAACGGGAGAGGTTCCACTAACGAACCTTCATCGCGACCAAATCCTTCAGGAAGACGAACTGCCAAAATACTACTGCGCTTACACCCCATGTTTTCGTCGTGAGGCGGGCTCGTACGGCAAACAGACCCGTGGACTTATCCGAGTGCATCAATTCGATAAGATTGAACTTGTAAAGATAGTCCATCCTCAAAACTCGTTTGACGAATTGGAAGACCTGCTTAACGATGCGGAAAAAGTTCTTTTGGCGCTCGGATTACAATACCGAGTTACACTTCTTTGCACCGCCGAACTAACATTCGCATCGGCAAAAACCTACGACATTGAGGTTTGGGCACCGGGTAGCAGAAAATGGCTTGAGGTCTCCTCTATTTCTAACCTTACCGATTTTCAGGCAAGACGCATGAACACCAGATTCCGCCCGAAAAGCGGCGGCAAACCACTCTTCGTTCATACTCTTAATGGGTCTGGCGTGGCTCTCCCAAGACTTATAATAGCATTGTTAGAGACCTATCAAACCCGCGACGGAGACATACTTATTCCCGATTCACTCAAGGATTATTTTGGGAAAGACAAAATTTGCGGCAATAATTAGAACATCACTTTGTCGCGCCTTTTCTCGGGGTGAGAACCGTTATCCTTGAACGTCCTTTAGCGCGCCTTCGGGCGAGTACTCGTCTCCCTGATTTAGTAGCCATCCTCGCCCTGAAACCATGTTTTCTGCGGCGCTTTATATTGCTAATCTTAGTTATTCTCATATTATTTCCTCCCAAAAAATTCGCTGCAAATAATATCGAGAGCCACCAATCCTGTCAAGGAATAAATTTCCTAATGCTTTTTAGTGCGTCTCTCGCAAGCTGAAAAGTTGAATCAGCATCAACCGCCTTCTTTAAGTATAAAACTGCATTAGTAAACTCCCCTTTACGCGCGTGAACTGACGCTATGTTGAAGAAAAGTTCCGGCGCTTTCAAACCCTTGTTCTCAGCGCTTTTGAGAAAAAAGTATGCTGAATCGAGTTTACCCTCCGAAAGATAAATCGCTCCCATCGCTCCAAAAGCCACAGCAAGTGTTGAATCGGTTGAAATACATTTTGAAAGCAGAACTTTTGCAGAATCCTTTCCACCTCTGCGAAGAACAATTTGGGAAAGATTGAACAATGCCATAGCCCTTGAGCGTGCCAATGACGGTGCGAGTCCAGACCGCTGGCTATATATAGTTCCGAGCTCGTATTGCTCGACTAAAAGTTTTGGTTTTGCCTCGAAAGCTTTCACAAATAGCGATTCCGCAGCAGCCGTATCCGATGCTCTAAGTTTGGCGACACCACAAATGTTTAACAATGCTGGTTCACTGGAAAAGTTCCTTGCAATACTATAGGCTGCCTTTGATGCTTCTATAAAATTTTTGCTGGAAAGCAATGCCTTTATATAGTTAAACGCTACCGCAGGCTCATCTGAACACATCTTGTAAGCTTTGGAACCATATATTAATGCTGAATCGAGCTCACCCTGAAGCCTTTTTAAGGCACCGATGTTCGATAGTGCGCGACACACTTCGCCCCCAACGGCCACCTCTTCTCTGAAATAATGCTCGGCTGAGTCAACAAGCCCCAATCGAAAGTATAATGCACCAATGTTAAGATTAACACCCCTCGCTAATGAATTGACTTTAAGCACTTTCTTGTATTGTGCCAACGCTTTGTCAAGTCTCCCGCTTCTGAGATAAATGTTTCCAAGCGAAAAATAGTGGATGCTCTTCTCATCAGTGAACAACTTCGAAGAAATTACTTGAGGTAAGGTTAGTAAGATTACAAATACTAACAATTTATAAATATTTTTATTTTTTATTTCAAGCCACAATTGTTTGGCGCCGCTTGCCGCAAGAGGTAATAAAACAGCAACCAGCGGCAATCTGAACCTTGAGCAAACAAAAAAAGCCAAAAGCAAGGCAAAGTAAACGAAAAATATCGCAATCAAAAAAGTCTTGTGTCGCAACTTTCCGAAAATAATACCAAAAATCCCGAGAGGAAAAATCAGTCCCCAACCAATCCATAGGAAATACTTTAAAACCGATCCTTGGAGCATAATTTTTATGCTACCATTATTTCCAATTTCCCTTGCACCAACGAGTAATGCCAATTTTTTAATGTAAAGTTTTATCGCACGCAATGGATTTGAGATTATAAATTTAAGCCCTTTTTTGAAATAATAGCGAGACACATGCGATGGTTTAAGTTTTCTCCCGATATTTTTCTCCGCCAGCTTGACACATTGGCTGTATCGCCAATTCCAACCGAATTCTGGCACGACTGCGGAACTACCATCGCTTTTGGGATTGTTACCAATGTAGAAATTTATCCCTCCCTGTGAGGCTATTAGGACAAAGTCGCCGTTAGCTAAATTCGATAATGTAACAGGAATTATGGGCAGAATGATTCCAACAATTAATTTTAAAATCGCGGATTTCTTACCACCCCATAAGAAAAAGATTATTACCGGAACGAAAACAAGCACCGTTGGACGCAAGATCGCTAAAAACCCTAAAACAATCCCAGTAATAAAGTAGTATTTTCGCTCCTCCTTGGTTATTAATGCAAGATAAATAAGCCATACCACACCACAGGCGAAAAGCGAGTCGAGAAGCAAGCGTGATTCAAAAAACACCTGAATAGGATTAAGTACCCAAAGCAAAGCAGCTAAATAAGCCCAAACACGACCCGCAACGACTCTTTCTACAGTGTAAAAAACAGCTATCGCAGTAATTATTCCCACGACATGCTGAAAAATCCGCGGTGCCAAGCCACTATTCCCAAAAATCGCGTAAAGCATGGATAGAAGATATGGATACAGAGGTGCGCGAAAGAAAACTCCAGATGGCATTGGACCGGAATCCACTATGCTTTTTGCCCAGATGTGATGATAAAGCTCATCAAGAAAAAGACCATTCCAATATGGAGTCCTATACCAGAATAAGAGATGATAAACCCTTATTAGGGCGCCAGCCGCTAATATAGCAATAAGGATTATTCTTTCGTCCCTTTTCTTCATTGGGAGGATTTTGACTTAAGCTTTTCCAGAGCTTTCCGCGAGGCTTCCTGTTCGGCGTCCTTTTTGCGCCTGCCAACCCCTACCCCCAATATTTCGCCGTTAACGCGCACACCAACAGCAAAAATAGCCTCACCATCCGAATCAACCTCGGAAAGGAGTTCGTAGCTCGGCGTCTTCCCCATTGCTTGGAGGTATTCAAGTAACTCGCCCTTGTAGTTCCTCAGTTTCGGTGACATAGCAAGTATTTCCATGTGAGCTAAAAGATTTTTCTCTATGAATTTCCTTGCAAACTTTATCCCGCCATCAAGATAAATGGCACCTACCACAGCCTCAAATATGTCGCACAATATTGAGTCCGAAATGTTTCTTGTTGTGATTTTCTCATCGGCTCTTACGAATTTATCAAGTCCAAGGATTTTCGCAGCATTGGCGAGTGAGGTCTGGCTTATCATTTGCTGGCGAATGTTAGTAAGCTCACCTTCGTCGAGGTCGGGAAATTGCTTTATCAAAAACTCGGCTACCACAAGGCTTATAACCGCATCGCCAAGAAACTCAAGGCGCTGATACGAATTTTTGTGTGACCTCGTATATGAGGCATGAGTAACAGACAATTCAAGCAACTTCGTATTCCTGAACTTATAACCTAAAACTTTTTCGAGTTGCTTAATATCGTCGTTTTGGGACATTTAAGAATAATTATATAAGCGCGGAAAATATATTTTAGAGCACTTTTTATGTATTTATTCTTCCCACTTTTTAAGCACTATCGTGCAATTATGTCCGCCAAAGCCGAACGAATTTGATATGGCTATTTTTGGGTCGGCTTTTGTCTTTTCTGTAACAATGTTAAGGCCTTCGCATTCTGGTTCAATGTTTTCTATATTTATCGAAGGATGGATCCATCCTGTCTTAAGAGTTAGCGCCGTTGCTATTAATTCCGCGGCACCTGCTGCACCAAGCATATGTCCGGTCATCGATTTGGTGGAGTTTATAAGAGGTTTACTGCTATTTGTGCCAAAAACCGCCTTTATAGCTTTACACTCGCTAACATCGCCCGCTGGAGTAGATGTTCCATGAGTGTTTATGTAATCTACATCATCCGGTTTCATCCCCGCCGATTCGATTGCTTTCCTCATGGATTCGATAGCTCCGAGTCCATCAGGATGTGGCGCAGTAATGTGATATGCATCACCCGTGGCAGCATAACCAATTATCTCAGCTATTATTTCTGCCCCACGCTTTTTTGCGCTGTCAAGCGTCTCTATAACTATAACGCCGGCGCCCTCAGCCATCAGGAAGCCATCGCGGTCCCTATCGAACGGACGCGAAGCTCGTTTAGGAGCATCATTTCTCGTTGTTAGCGCTCTCGCAGCACAGAAACCAGCAAAAGCAAGCGGATGTATTGGTGCTTCCGCCCCACCGGTAATCATAAGGTCAACTATCCCCTCTTTTATCATTCGATAGGACTCGCCTATAGCATGAGCACCCGATGCGCATGCGCTTACAGTAGTAAAATTGGGTCCTCTAAGGTTGTATCTTATCGCGACAAGCGCTGAAGCTATGTCCGAAATCATCATGGGAATAAGGAACGGGCTCACTCTCCTTGGACCGCGTGAGTTAAGAATGTCGTGCTGATTAAGAAGCGTTATTATTCCGCCTATACCGGAGCCTATAAGCACACCACCGCGCTCAGGGTCGTATTTGTCTGGCTCAAGTTTAGCCATCTCACATGCCTGACAGGCAGCTACTATGGCGTATTGAGCGTAGAGGTCCAGCCTGCGGCTTTCCTTGGGGTCTATGTAGTCTTTGGGGTCAAAATCTTTAACAAGGCCGGCTATTTGGGACGAATAAGGTGAAATATCGAATCTATCCACTCGCTGGGCACCACTTTCTCCAGCAAGTAAATTATTCCAAAATGTTTCAGGGTCGTTGCCAATAGGAGTCACGGCTCCGACCCCGGTGATTACCACTCTTCTTGTCATGAATCCTTATTCCTCTTTTTGACCCACTTTCTCCTTCAGATACTCTATTGCAGCACCAACCGTGGTGAGCTTTTCTGCCTCCTCATCCGGTATCTCGATTCCGAATTGTTCCTCGAGCGCCATGACAAGCTCAACGGTATCGAGAGAATCGGCGCCGAGGTCATCGATAAAGTGCGCCTCCGGTGTTATTTGGTCCTCGCTTACTCCGAGCTTCTCAACAATAATCTCCTTGACCTTTGCTTCGATGTCCATAGTTCCTCCTTATTTTATCTGCCCGTGCCAAATATTATGTTTCCAATACTTGCGTGTCAATCAATTTTTATTCGCATCGCTCAACAAAAAAGCACCTCAAAAGAGGGGCTCATGGTAAACCACAAACAAAGCGGCTACTTAACGAGAACAATGCGCTTTATGACACTCGAACCGGAAAGTTTCACATGCACGAAATATATCCCCGCAGGAGCATCGCTTGCATTCCATTTCAGTTCTTGGATTCCTGCACTTGCGGGACCGCTGTACAGATTCGATACTACTCTGCCCGACATGTCAACTATGTTTACGCTCAAGAAACCCTCTTCCGGAACCGCAACACTAATCGACGCAACAGGATTGAATGGGTTTGGCGCAACGCTAACTGCCAATTTCTCAGGCACAAGAGCATTAACAACTTGTGCAGCGACACTTTTCGCATCACCATTTCGCAGGTCACATTCAACAAGTTGCAAAACAGGTTTTCCTTCAACCACTATCTCACAGAAAGAGACATCACCAGCTACTTCGGGTGATTCGCCATCACGAGCAAGTCGTATGGCTGAGATTTCGACAGTGCCATCGTGTACATCCACAAAACCGGTTGAAAGAGCATTGCCGAGAGCAGTGCTAACGATTTTTGTCTGCTTAGGATTGAACTTCAATACGAAATGAGCCATGCCCACCGGCGGAAGCGAATACCCGACGATGCTTACCTTGTTCCCATCGCCCACTACCGATATTACAGCATTTGTAGGAACAATCCTCGGATGTCCCAGCACGACGAGATGATACCAATTCCACATCCTGCCGAACACGAACAGGTCCTCGTAGTTCACCACACCATCCGGATGAGGAGTTAATGCCGGCGCGGTCCCAGTTGCGGGTCCAACATCGCCGTTAGGGTCGTTAGTAGGTTGCCAGTATGTTCCAAGAAGCGTGAAATCGCGGGTGTCAATGTCTCCATCACAATCGAAATCACAAAGCATACAGCTTGTGTCATGTCCCGCACCAGAAAGGTAAACTATATAAGCAAATGTATCTATCGATGGGTCAATAGGAATTCCGAGATGATCCCTTACCACAACATCGCTGAACCAGACTCTGCTCGTCGGGTTGTGAGCGATAGCTGTGAAATAAAGTGAAGCCAGAACTCCGCTTCCGGAAACGCCTGTTGTGCTGCCTCGCCGGGTCAGCGAAATGTCGACATTGCCACTGCCAAGCGTTATAACTGAAAGCGGCGGCTCTGCACCACGAGCGAGAAATTCACCGGCTTTGGCAGAGTCGCAGGCAACCTTAGAACTATCGTAGTTAACAATAAAGTGGACATCATTAACATCCCTTAGACTATTAACCATCACATCGAGCCTGAATCGAAGTCCACCTCTCGTGTAGGTCGTTTCGGGGTCAAAGAACAATCCATACCCGCCAACCCAATATCTACCGCTGTCACTATCTGACATGCTATGGTAGTTCACATCTACGAGAACATGTCGCCACCTGTTATCAGGAACAGGGTTGTGAGTAGTGTATGTTATAACATATTGCGTCGAAATAATGCCGCCTATTCGCGTTATTATATTGGTAAAATCGCTCCCTATAGGGAACCACATTCCGCCTGTTTCGTTTGCAAGTCTGTGCTGGTCGGTGTCATCGTGCCCTACAACAAATGTCATGCAATCAAACCCGGCGAGCATAGATAATACTGAGTCTGTTGTCAAGCATGTCGCCCAATCTGATTGATGATAAGGAGCATCCGTTATAAGTATCATTATATGCTGGGCATCGCTTCTCCATGATAAAGTCGTAGCTCTTCTTATGGCTTCAAGAGCATTCTCAGGAGTATCACCACCACCAAGTGCATGAAGTCCGCTTATCCAGCCTTTAAACTCATTCGCATCACTGGTAAAGTCATGCGTCTCACCTACAGTATCGTAAAATGTAACAAGCGCCAATCTGTAATCAAGCCCACTGGCGACAAGACTGTCAGCAAATTCGATAGTTTTATTCTTCATGCCGGTTATATAGCTACCCATAGAACCCGTGACATCAAAAAGGAAAGCTATATCCGCTTTACCGCCGCCTGTAGTATCCGACATCATAGAAACAGTTATGGGTGTCTCGTGGATACCGTCTTCATGAACGACAAAATTGCTTTCGTCCAAACCCGAGATTGACATATGAGTAGTGGGGTCAGCAACTATGCAGAAAACCCTAATCGTTGGGAACGAGGATGCGTCAACTCCGGTAACTGTTATCATAACTCCGCCTATACTCTCCTCAAGCGCAGGGATGAATATGCTCCTATACGCAGTCGTTGTGAATGTATCCGCACTCGCAGTCACGGAAAACCTTAGTGAATCAGCAGTGGTTCTGCTTGCAGCCAGCACGCGCCAAGATACGCTTCCGATTCCACCAGTATCAAGGTCAACGG
The DNA here is from genome assembly GCA_021159335.1 of bacterium. NCBI lineage: Bacteria > bacterium. The sequence goes on along the minus strand of JAGGRZ010000059.1, from coordinate 15,405 downwards.
GTGTCGTGTGTTTGGTAGCACTATCGCCAGCAGCAAGAGAAAGCCCAGCAGGAAGATTTATCGTGGCTGTAACATTATGAAGCACTCTTCCAGTATTGTTAATTACAAGCGCATTAACCTCAAATGGATTCGGAACATAGGAACCATGCTCAACACTAAGCGATAGCGGTGCCGTAAGATTTATCCCAAGATTCCCAGTTACTGTGACACCCGAACCTATGCCATAAAGTGTCGCGACAGTCCTTGACGCTCCTGGGGCAAGGGTAACAGGATACCACCACAGCAAAACCGCTGAATCACCGTATCTTTCGCCTGAGCTCGTATATTCCCATGTAACATCGTTATAGACAGGCCAGGGTCCGAGGCAGAATCTATCGGGCATAACGGCTCCATAACCTATCAATGTCCCTTGCCCGATAAGTAGCGATTCCGGCTGAGTAGGAGATTCTTCGAAAGCCTGCCAATACTGCGGAATGCGAGGTGCCGTAAAATCCTGCTCAACACCCGTGTAGCCAAACGAAGTCGCTATCGGCGCGTAGTCGTTGTTGTTTATTTCGGTATCGAGCTCAAGTAAAATCCCCACCGAATGAGAAACTGTGTCGCGATTCACAATGTAGTATTCTATTTTCACATTATCGGGTCTGCCCGATGTGGGACCATTAACTATCACAAGCCTTTGTGTAACCTCGATATTGAAGTCATACCCAGGATATCCGAATCTTCTTGTTATTACGAGCGCGTTACCCTCCTGGTGAAGGGTGTCAATTGTGGTGACAATGCCACCGACCGTGTTGTATATGTAGCTCGAATCGTCAATCCTTACTATCGTGTGACTTGTCGAGCCCTCATTTGGGAAACCGTAAAGAAGTTTCCGCCCATCAGCCGTACCAATAGTGAACCTTCCATCCTGTCCACAGGCGATTTTTATGTAACTATTTCTCAAAGTATCAGTTGTAGCGAAAGGCCGAGCTGTTTTGCCAAAAGCGGTGCCAAAAAGAATAATTATTGATATAAGCAAAATTGTTTTTCTCATTTCTCCCTCCTCTTTTATCTAATGTTTACAGTTAAGTCCTCATCCACCACATCCGAGACAAGATTAGCGTGCGAATCGAAAACCCCAAGGTCGCTATCTTCATTGTTGTCGATGCTCAGGTCGAGCGCAGCGTCGCCAACCGAAATAGCTTTAAACTTTATGCTCGCTATCCTGTGTTCGGTTTGGCTTTCGTCACCGACACATTTACTCGCTGGGAAAATGCCGAGAACGATTTTAACATATCCATATTCAGCATTATTAGAAAACTCCATCTGCTGAACTGTCCCACCGTTGGATGAAAGCCATGAATCGTCTCGATCGAGTTCTGTGACCTCGAGCTTCTCGACAGGATATTTAACCTTAATCCCTATCGATGCGAGTTCTTTAACCTGCTTGACAACAACATCCACCGTGAATATTTCACCTACTGACACCTCAGAGGATGCCGTTCTTAGCGCTACGGTAGGTTTCTTTTCTGGCTCTTTTGCTGGTGAGCAACCAATAGTAAGCATAAAAACAGCCAAAAGAACCAACAAACCTACCCATCTCAAACATCTCATATCTACCTCCTGTGTTTTGATAAGAATCAACAATTAAATTAATTTTAATACAATTCAAAATACTTTTTTAAAAATAATAAATCTTTATTCCCTTGAAAAACGAGAGCAAATTAATATCTTTAAACTCGACAAAAAGATTGAGAAAAATGAAACTCAGAATAATAACAATTTTCACGCTTCTTTTTGCGATATTGGTGTTCGCTGATAATATCCTTATCTTCATGGACGAAAACCAAACCGACCACCTTCGCGCTTACGGCGTCGCATACTGGTGTCTCCAACGAGGTTATGAAGTCGAGTGGCTACTTAACTATAGGGGCGGGAGTTTCCTAACACCTGCACGACCCGATATTGAAAAAATCTGCAAAACGAGAGGCGTTGCATACACCATCGTAAGCAATACCGAAATAGCCCAGATATATAATACTATAGAAAACTCGAACATGGAAGCAATACTTCTTGAGAAAGCACCAAAAATTGGCGTTTATGTTCCAAAAACCCACGAGCCATGGGACGATGCAGTAAGGCTTGCGCTCGAATACGCTAAGATACCTTATGAAACAGTTTGGGACCCTGAGGTTCTTGCCGGTGAGCTTTACAAATTCGATTGGCTTCATCTTCACCACGAGGATTTCACTGGGCAATACGGCAAGTTTTACGCTTCATATAGAAATGCACTGTGGTACCAGCGTGATGTAGCGCTAAATCAGGAAACTGCTCGAAAGCTGGGTTTTGCAAAAGTCCCAGAGATGAAAAAAGCAGTGGCAAGGAAAATAAAGGAATACATAGCAAATGGTGGCTTTGTATTCGCAATGTGTTCAGCGACAGACTCCTACGATATTGCTCTCGCCGCTGAGGATGTGGATATAGTTGATGTCCCATTTGACGGCGACCCACCTGACCCCGACTGCCAAAGCAAACTCGACTTCTCCAAAACGCTTGCATTCACCAATTTTAAATTGATAACAAATCCGATGATTTACGAATTCTCCGATATAGATGTTCACCCGGATAAATTTGGCACGCAGAAAGGAACACGCTACTTCAGGTTATTTGACTTTTCGGCAAAATACGACCCGGTTCCCACAATGCTTGTTCAGGACCACACTGCGGTCATCCCCGATTTCCTTGGCCAGACAACTGCCTTCGCTCTAGATAAAATTAAGAAAAATGTCGTTATTCTCGCAAAGTACGACGATATAAAAGCGGCAAAATACATTCACGGAAACTTCGGCAAAGGCACATTCACATTTCTTGGTGGCCATGACCCTGAAGATTACGCCCACTTCATAGGAGACCCACCCACCGACCTTTCGCTGCATAAAAATTCGCCCGGATACAGACTCATACTCAACAATGTGCTTTTCCCAGCAGCCCAGAAAAAACACAAGAAAACATGAAACAAGGGGTTTTTAAATACATTAGATTATTGCTTCCGATTGTTGCCTTTTTTTCAATATTTTCGTGTGGTGGGGACAAAACTACAGTCCGTGAACAGCGGCCTCAAAGCAAATCAACGATTCAGCGAGCACGAATAACTTTTACCGAGGGTGGTAAACTTCAGGCAATACTTTATGCGTCGCGGCTCGAGACAAGAGGTGAGCTAACATTTGGATGGGACATAGATGTGAAGTTCTTTACCGATAACGATACTATTCCCGATGGCGGCATGATTGCTGATTCAGGTTATGTTACGGAAGGTACCGGAAGAAACAGACTCGTGAAAGTTTTTGGAAACATAAGCCTTATCGCGCCCGATGGCACAAAACTCTATGCAGATTCACTACGATGGAATCCCACTACAGGGAAAATAGAAAGCAACTCAAGGGTTAAAGTTGTAAGAAAGACCGAAATGGTCGAGGGTATCGGTATAGTGTCTGACCCAAACTTCAAGGAGATAAGGGTAAAAAATGTCAGGGGTAGGCTTGAAAGTTGAGCCTGTGAAAGAGTCTATAAAACCGGTTAATGAGGAAAAAAGCGAACCAATACTCTGGACGGACAATCTCGTAAAGAGGTTCGGCAAAAAAGTTGCGGTAGCTGGAATAAGCCTCTCAGTTAAACCGGGCGAGGTCGTCGGTCTGCTTGGACCCAACGGTGCCGGAAAAACGACAACATTCTACATGATAACAGGATTGATAAAACCGAACTCTGGCAGAGTTTTTCTTGGCGACAATGACATAACAAAACTCCCCATGTATAAACGCGCCCGAATGGGGATAACCTACCTTCCGCAGGAACCATCCATCTTTCGAACCCTTACTGTCGAGCAAAATCTAATGGCGATCCTGGAATTCGTCGAAAGTGAACCCAGCAAACGAAAGCAGAAACTCGAATCATTACTTGAAAAGCTGGAAATAAAACACCTAAGAAAGCAGCCAGCTTACACTCTTTCAGGCGGCGAAAGAAGAAGGGTTGAGATAGCCCGCTCATTGTGCGCAAAACCAAAATTCTTTCTGCTTGACGAACCATTCTCGGGGATAGACCCGATAGTCGTTGGAGAACTCAAAAAGTTAATAACAAGTTTAAAAAATCTCTCGATAGGGATACTTATAACAGACCACAATGTCCGCGATGTGCTCTCAATAGTGGACAGAGCTTATATAATTTACAAGGGCAAGGTGCTCATCGAAGGGAAATCCGAATTTCTGCTTTCCGACGAGAAAGCAAAGGAGATCTACCTTGGTCCAGAGTTCAAAATGTAAATTTCGCGTAATGTTTATATTCATAGTTTTCTCAACGATGCTTTTCGGACAACCTTTCGAAGTAGTAGGGATTCTGCCATCTGGCGCTGGCTTTGCATCATCGTTCAACACAGTCAATCCAAGCTACTCCAATCCCGCAAGCTTTTATAATGCACCAGATTTCGTGTCGGCATCGGCTTCCCAGATCTGGTGGATAAAGGAATACTCGGTCTATACAATATCGTCATCTTTTAATGTATCTAAATTCATTATAGGTCTGCAGGCAGGTTACTTCGGCAAACCATCGCTATACTCAGAAGAGCTTCTTGTGCTGCGATTAGCCCATAAACTGGGGAAAATTGGTTCACTCGGCGCAAGGCTAAAGTTTTTGGGCGAAAAGTATCCCGAGGAAAAGCAAACTATGAAACCATTGGTCGATTTAGGTTTCATCCACGATTTGAGCAATTACGCGAGTGTAGGGATTTTCGTTCAGGACGCACCCCTTTCGAAAAGTGCGTCAAAAGAAGTACAGTTCAAAATATCGATAGGCGGATTTTACGAGGTATCAAACTGGGCAAAGGCGCTAATGGACATAAAGTTTGTCGGCGAAAAAGCTTATCTTTACCTTGGACAATCGATAATGCTCGGCAGTAACCTTTGCATAGGGATAGGCGTCGGCTCAAGACCGATGAAAATGTTTTTTGGTGCAAAATTTAGCGTAAAAAATCTTAGTTTTGCGATTTCTGGGCAAGTTCACCCAGAGTTGGGCGTAACAAACGACTTTGGAATAATATATGAGTTCAGGCAAAGTAAGTAAAAAGCCATCCATTCTTATAGTTGACGACGAGAAAAACCAGCGAGAATTACTGAGCAAATTTTTCGAGAAACAAGGCTATAAAACATTCGCGGCGAGCACAGCTACGGAAGCGGAAGAGATTTTTCGTAAGCAAGGGTTTGACAGTGCCATAATAGACCTTAAACTCCCTGACTTCGATGGCATAGAGCTTCTGCGTCGTCTCCGCTCTATAGACCCTGATCTTGGAGCTGTGATTCTTACTGCATACGGTACCATCTCCGCAGCTGCCGAAGGCATCAAAAGTGGCGCTGCCGAGTTCATGGAAAAACCCGTAGACCTTGCGAATCTCGCAAAAGTAATCGAATCGATAATTGAAAAAAGGCAAATCATAGCTGAGAACAAACTTCTCAAGGAGATTTCATCAGCTACCATTCCAGCGGATATAATCGCCGAAAGCCCGCAAATGAAAGAGATTCTGAGCATCGTTGCGCGAGTTGCCCCTACCGATGCCACCGTGCTTATAACTGGCGAGTCCGGAACGGGAAAAGAACTTATCGCACGACTCATACATCAAAATAGTAAACGGGCGCAGCGGACATTCGTTCCGATAAATTGCGCAGCTATACCAGAAACGCTAATCGAAAGCGAGCTCTTCGGATATGAACCCGGCGCCTTTACAGGAGCAAGAAAAAGGCAAATAGGAAAGCTTGAATTGGCAGATGGCGGAACGATATTCCTCGATGAGATTGGTGACCTGCCATTACTTGTACAAGCTAAAATACTTCGTTTTCTTGAGGATGGACAGTTTTTCAGGCTTGGAGGAACGCAGCCCGTCAAAACCGATGTAAGAGTCATATCAGCAACTAACCGCGACATAAAAAGCATGGTCAGTGAAGGAAAATTTCGCGAGGACCTTTACTATCGTCTTAATGTTATTCACATACACATCCCACCGCTTCGAGAGCGCAAAGAGGATTTAGTAGTTTTGGCTGAAAAATACCTCAAACAATTCGCACGGAAGCATGGAAAACCAATAAAAGGTTTCACTCCTGAGGCGAAGGACAGGATTTTACGGTACCCTTGGCCCGGGAATATACGGGAACTTAGAAACACAATCGAGCGGGCTGTTATCCTTTCGAGGAGAGAATTCATCCAAAAGGAGCTTATCCCCTCCCCCCATTATGATTACGCTACAACTACTTACGAGGAATCAGAGCTTAAAACACTCGCTGAGGTCGAGCGCGAGTACATTATAAAAGTTCTCGAATATTGTAACGGCAATCAATCGGAAGCGGCGCGAATACTCGGTCTGCACAGAAATACACTCAGGAATAAACTTAAAGAATATGGCCTGCTTTGAAATCTTCCTTAAATAACTTGACATAAACCTGACACAATTGATTTATTAGTCTATAATTAATTTGAAGCACTTTTAAATGAAGGGTAACAGGATAATAGCCTATAGTGCAGCATTGGTAGCCCTGGGCATCGGACTTGGATACGCGCTCGCATGGCTTCCCAATGTAGAGCTTGTAAGCTTTACTGCTGCATTATCAGGTTTCGTTCTTGGGAGAACATGGGGAATAATAGATGGTGCATTAATATTTGGCATCTACTCGGCACTATCCCCTTTTGGAATGGCACCGCTACCACTACTTCTTGCACAGATTATAGGTGGTGCATTCATAGGATTTTTAGGAGCATTGCTGAGAGAGAAATTAAAAAAAGCGCATTTCGCCGCCATTATCGGGATTCTTGGCACGGCATTTTACGATATTATCACTAACGCCGCTGGTTTCGTAGCTTTCCCGACCAAGCAGGCTTTCCTTGCTTATATTGTTGCGGGGTTGTCCTTCTCCTTTGTGCACATTGTCTCGAATGCAGTGATATTCGCAATTCTATTCCCGGTTATCTCAAAAAGTGATTTAACGAAAAAATTTATCGCCAGAAAATGAGGTTTCCTATAATCCACATACTGGTCGAATCATTCAGAAGCTCAACCAATTCACTTGTCAGCCACAAGCTCAGGTCGGGGCTTACTCTTCTTAGCATCACCATTGGTGTGGCAACTATAATAGCCATTGTATCGATAATAAGTGGCCTCAACAAAAGCGTAGCCAATCAATTCGCATCGTTGGGAACAAGCGTTCTTTATGTTGAGAGGTTCCCGTGGGTCACGACAGGCGGAAGAAGCTGGGCAAGAATAAGGCGCAACAGACCAATAACAAATCGTGAGCTCGCAGCAATACAAAAAATAAAAGAGGCATATATTGTCTCCCCACTTGTTAGAACAATGCGCACAGCTTATTACAAGGGAAACCAGATAGATGCAACGGTAAGAGGAACATCGTGGCAATATCCAGAACTAAGAAGGTTCGACCTTGAGGACGGAAGGTTCTTCACGCACGGCGAAGACGAAAAGGGAAAACCCGTTTGCGTTATAGGCTGGGAAGTATACAAAACACTTTTTGAGAAAGGAAGTGCGATAGGAAAAAGAATAAGAGTTGGCAACAGCTATTTCACCATAGTTGGAGTCATAGCCAAACAGGGGCAATCATTCGGTTTCGGCAGCTTTGATGACAACATCATAATCCCCTACCATTGTTTCATTTCAAGTTTTGGCGGCAGACGAAATCTTACCGTCCTCGTTGCGGCAAAAAACCCCGATGAAATAGAACTTTTGCGAGAAAGGATTAGAGTCGCCCTTAGGGGTATTAGAGGCTTGAAACCCGGAACTCCAGATGACTTTTCAATAAATTCTCAAGAGATGTTGCTGAAAGAATACAAGGAAACCACAAGAAACCTTTGGGCTGCCATTTTTGCTATAGGTGGGCTTGCCCTTCTCGTGGGTGGAATAGGCATAATGAACATAATGCTTATAACTGTAAACGAGCGAATAAGAGAAATAGGAATTCGTAAAGCATTAGGAGCAACAAAATTACACATTTTACTTCAATTTTTACTTGAGGCACTTATTCAATGCTGGATTGGAGGCGCGGTAGGTTTTATAGGGGGCGTCATTTTTCCATTTGCGATCTCGCTAATCGTAAAAAAGCTACCCTTCGCACTATCTACTACATCGGTTGCTGTTGCTATAATCTTCACATCAGCAATAGGGCTTATTTTCGGAATCTACCCTGCTCTAAAGGCAGCCAAAATGTCTCCTGTGGATGCGCTCAGATACGAATAAATATAAAGTTAACATTGACGAATTAATCTTTAGTTATATCATTAGTTTAACTATAAATCAGGCAAGGCGCTATGATAAAAAAGCTTCGCTGTCAAACTGACTTTTTGGTTATCGGTTCGGGCATTGCCGGGCTTATCTCAGCTCTTAATGCCTCTTCTCTGGGAAAAGTCATCGTTATTTCCAAAACAAAGCCTGATGACTGCAACACGAGCCTTGCGCAGGGTGGCATAGCAGCAGTGCTTCCCGGCTCGGATGACTCCATAAGCCTTCACATAGAAGACACTCTGCGAGTAGGGGCTGGTTTAGCTAATCCAAAAATCGTAGAAAAAGTCATATCATATGCTCCCAATGTTATAGCAAAGCTAAAACGACTCGGCGTTAATTTCACCGTTAAAGAAGGCCCCGACGACGGATTTGACCTTACGCGCGAGGGTGGCCATTCAAGAAATAGGATATTACATGTCGCAGATTATACCGGTAGAGCTATAGAGGAAGTTTTGCTCGAGAAGGTAAGAAAAAACCCGAGAATAACTCTTCTCGAAAATCACATGGCGATTGACCTTCTTACTCAGCACCACATCCCCAACTATAGCATGAAGCCGTGGGAGAAGGTAGAATGTTATGGTGCCTATGTTTACGACACGAAAAACGAAATTGTCCACACGATACTCGCAAGAAAAACCATTCTCGCTTCCGGTGGCGCTGGAAGATTATATCAATACACTACTAATTCCCAAATTGCCACAGGCGATGGCATAGCTATGGCATACAGAGCTGGCGCAAAAGTTGCCAATCTCGAATTTGTTCAATTTCATCCAACCGTGCTATACGAACCGAGCGAGGATGATAACCCCGCTTTTCTTATATCTGAATCTGTCCGGGGAGAGGGCGGAATTCTCGTTAATTCGCGTGGCGAGAGATTCATGAAAAAGTATCATCCTATGGGAGAACTCGCTCCAAGAGATATCGTTGCCCGAGCTATAGACCACGAATTAAAGGAAACGGGCGATAAATATGTTTTCATCGACATCAGACACCTCGACCCAAACTTTATTAAGAAGCGATTCCCAAATATATACGAGAACTGTCTCAAGCGTGGCATCGACATAACCAAAGACCTAATACCGGTCGTTCCAGCAGCTCATTATTTATGCGGTGGCGTCGTGGTAGACGAATACGGGAGAACCGATATTGATAACCTTTACGCCTGCGGCGAGGTTGCCCACACAGGTCTTCACGGAGCGAACAGGCTTGCGAGCAACTCCCTGCTTGAGGCATGCGCCTTCGCTGACTTCTGCTTCGACGACATAAAGAAGCATGGGCTCGGCTCCAAGGAATTTCCGACACTGCCCGATTGGGACGACTCCGGAATATTTGACAGCAAAGAATGGGTCATCATAAGGCATAACTTCAGGGTTTTAAGAGCATTAATGTGGGATTATATGGGCATAGTAAGAAAGGTAAGCCGACTTGAGAAAGCACTAAAAAGGATAAGATTGATCTGGCAGGAGGTCGACGATTTCTACCGAACCAACCCTGTAAGAAGAAAAATGCTTGAGTTACGGAACATGACATATGTCGCCGAGCTGATGATAAGATCAGCGCTTATGAGGCACGAAAGTCGTGGGCTTCACTATCTGGTAGACTACCCTCAACCTGATTCGAGATTTGCCCACGATACAGTTCTCCATTACAATTCTATATATAGGGAGACTCATATTCCTTAAAACGAAGGGTGATGTATGAACGATAGGATAAGAAAAGCCGCTGAAATAGCAGTTCAACAATGCATGAACTTAAAAGAGAGCGAAACATTCCTCGTAGTAACGGACAATCTTGAGTTTGAAATCGGCAATGCTATATTCGATGTTGCGCGGCAGATAGCCAAAGAAAGTTTCCTCCTCATGATTAAGCCTCGCCAGATTGACGGCGAAGAGCCACCTGAACAAGTCGCACAATTTATGAAAACAGTAGATGTTATAATAGCCCCCACTTTCAAATCACTATCACACACTGAAGCAAGAAGAACTGCCTCCGCACAAGGTGCCAGAATAGCAACGATGCCGGGGATTTTAATGGAAACCTTCGTTAGAGCAATGATAGCTGATTATCACAGGATAGCCTCGCTTTCGGAAAGGGTTGCTGAGGCTTTATCAGGTGCGAAAATAGCGCGCGTAAAAACCGCCAAAGGAACGGATATAGTAATGTCTCTTGAAGGGAGGCGCGGAATAGCCGATACTGGACTTTTTCACCAGCCTGGCGCATTCGGTAATCTTCCTGCTGGCGAGGGTTACATAGCTCCAGTCGAGGGTACCGCTGAAGGAACTATCGTGGTTGATGGCTCCATGGGACAAAGTGGCGTATTATCATCTGGTGAATACATAACATTACATGTTAAAAATGGCATGGTAGAGAAAATCGAGGGCGGAAGAGCTGCAGCGTGGCTTATGTCAATATTGGCGGAACAACCACCTGAGGCAAAAAATATAGCCGAACTCGGAATAGGAACTAACTATGCCGCTCGTCTTTGCGGAAGTATTCTTGAAGACGAAAAAGTTTTGGGAACTGCGCATATTGCCATAGGTGATAACGCATCAATGGGCGGAAATGTGCATGTGCCAATTCATCTCGACGGAATAATACTGTCACCTACGATATGGCTTGATGGGAAAACAATAATGCGCGATGGCAAGCTTTTAATAGAGTAAAACGAGGAGGAAAAATATGAGCAAAAAAATAGGTATCCTGACAGGCGGTGGTGACGCCCCTGGACTTAACCAAGTAATACGAGCAGCCGTATATAGAGGAGTTAAAACCTACGGTTACGAGTTCGTGGGCATACTCGACGGCTGGAAGGGATTAATGGAATGCAAAACCATGTCGCTAACACTCGATGATGTTTACGAGCTTTCGCACGAGGGCGGTACCATCCTCGGTTCGAGCAGAACAAACCCATACAAAAGGGAGGATGGACCAAAACTTTGTAAGGAATGTTTCGAAAAACTTGGGCTTGACGCGATAATAGCTCTTGGCGGCGATGACACCATAGGAGTAGCTTATAAGTTATTCACCCAGGAAGGTATACCAACGGTTTGCGCTCCAAAAACCATCGATAACGACATATCAGGCACCGACCAATGTTTTGGATTCGATACAGCTATTAACCGTGTTATGGAAGCATTTGATAGACTTAGAACGACTGCTAAGTCACATCATAGGATAATGGTGGTTGAGGTTATGGGGCGGCACGCTGGCTGGATGACACTTATAGGTGGCGTTGCGGGTGGCGCAGACATCGTGCTCGTACCGGAGGAACCCGTTGACATAGACGAAGTAGCTCTGAAGCTAAAGAAAATGCGCGATAAGGGCAGAAAGTATGCTATGGTGGCGGTTTCCGAGGGAGTTAAAATAAAATTCGCTGGAGGTATGGAAGACATAATAACTCAGGATGCCGAGGTGGATGAATTCGGTCATGTCAGACTTGGTGGAATAGGGAAAATACTCGCCAAAGAACTCCAGAAGCGGACCGGTTGGGAAGCGCGACATGTTGTGCTTGGGCATCTTCAGCGAGGCGGAGTTCCTACTGCATTCGATAGATGGCTTTCCACGCGGTTTGGCATAGCTGCCGTTGACCAGATAGCAAACGATAATTACGGAGTAATGGTGGTCCTTAAGGGTTTCGAAATAGTCCCGGTGTCCATGGAAGAGGCTGCTAAAGGAATCAGGATGGTTCCAAAAGAGTTAATAAATATAGCACGAATACTTGAGCCTTGATAAATTACACGTTGAATTTAGGGATTCAATGGGCAAGATTGGTTATTCTATCTGTTCGATGTAAATCTGGGCGGTGAATCCACCGTTTCGGCCGCAAAGTTCTACAAATTTGAAAAAAGAGTAATTGAAATGTACATAAATTTCCAATTTGTATGTCTCGTTTGAAGTAGAAGAGTTCTCAAATATTCCCTCAAGGGTGAGTGTTTGACTATCGTTCTCATAATATTCTAGTGAAGCTGTTATACCAACAACCTTATCTTCAGTAGGGCCAGGCGAGGTTTTTCTAAAATGCAATACTGCTCGAACCCACGGTTCATAAGGCCCCCAATATGTCGCAGTTCTTCTTAAAGATGCTACAGCACGGATATGGTATGTGCCGGGGGGAAGAGAGATTGTATTTGCGGAAAGATTAACGCTAATCCCGCTGCCCCTTATATAATTTACCGAGTCAAGGTCCACTATAGTATAACCAGGGATTGTTATCGTCTGGTAAGAATTATGTTTTCCATAAACACAGACTATTCTCTTATTTATATCAGATATAAAGTCATTAATGTTTCTCCTATGAATCACTCCTGTTGAATAATCTATTGTCAAAATTGAATCGCTCGATGAGCCTGACGGTATATTACTTATTGAAATCGAATCGGCAGATATGGACATCAATGAAGATGTCGTATTGAAACTTATCGTGCCCTCGGTCGAGGAATTACCTATATGAATAGTCCCGCCGGAAATGTAAATGTCATCCCAGCGCCTATCATTTCTCCCGAGGTCATATTGGTCATCAGCGGCAGGAACAATGTCGCCCGCGACCAAAAGGGTACCAGGATAATCATCGTCGTAAAATTGAGTCACATAATCCGAGGATAATGTGCATGCTCTACCGAAAACATATGAAAAATCGCCTGTAATAAGATTTTCAATCCCCGCCAGTATTCCCGAAGAATATCCTCTTACTCTGTTTTTATAACCAGAACCTATAAATACAAATGCACTATCTGCGATATTATTATAACCGCCGCAAACAGCGCTGAATGAATCCGCAGCACTCCCACCAGCTATATTATTTCTCCCACCAAGAATCGCAGAGTATTTACCTTCAATTGCATTCTGGTATCCTCCTCCTATAATTCCCGAGTAGCCAGCGCACCTGTTATGATATCCTGTGAGTACACCCGAATAATCAAGTGCAGCTTGATTTTCACGACCCCCCAAAACCGCAGAATAATCGCCATCGGTTGTATTTTCCCTTCCACCGCCGATAATAGATAATTCCCCATCCGCTCGGTTTTGATAGCCACCAATTATAATATCAAAATTCTGCCTTGCATTATTTTCTAAACCTCCGCCAATAAATGAATTTTCACCGTCTGCTATATTATCTTGCCCACCAACTACTGACGAGTAGTTCCCCCTTGCGCGGTTAGATTCTCCACTTCCGACGAACGAATATTCTCCGTCCGCTATATTTTGCTCACCGCTAACTACGGCAGAAAAGTTATCTCCACTTTTATTTTCAAGTCCGCTGCCAATAAATGAATAATCGTCATCTGCAGTATTAGCATATCCACCTACTACTACAGAATAACCCCCCCAAGCCTTATTAGTCCTCCCACCACCAACAAAGGAATAATCACTGTTAGCAGTGTTTTGCCTTCCTCCGGCTACTACCGAATAATTTCGGGCAGATTTATTTCTATGCCCTCCACCGATTGTGCAATACATATAATTCTGACCATTAACCCCTGTCGTGCACGCTACTCCAAGGTTTATATGTGTGTGAACATAATTCCCATATAACATATTATCCGCATCACCACGAGCGATACCGAGGTAATTATAGGTGAAAAGAACAGTATCGAGAACACCACTGCCTCTCACCCAGTCAGCATCTGATATGCCCGTTGATGTTATTCTTCTTAGGTTTCCATTAGCATCCGCGGTAACCAAATAATCAGATGTTGAACCTGACGGAAGGTTTCTTATCCTAACCTGTCCGTTAACATCAAGTTCCTTCTGTGGGTTACCTGTTCCTATACCCACTCTATCATCCGCTGCATCCACATATAGCATGTATTGGTTGCCATCGCTTTCGGCACGGAAGTCTCTCGCCCATCCTCTCTCATTAACCACGAGCCCCTGTGATATCCGCACGCTGCCGTTGGACTGAAGAACTACCCCCTCAGGTTCGACAGCAACGCCAAGTCTAAGTTCGTCGTTAGCCGTGTCCCACGAAAATGTTGCGTAGGAATCAGCTCCGCCAAGACCCTCACCGATAACAAATCTCACGTTCTTACTTGAGTCAATTAAGAAAAGATCTCCGCCACGCACATCGAGCTTTGCACCGGCATCAGGAACACTTATTCCTATCCCAACATTATCGTAATCCTCGTTGACAACCAAAAGCGGAGTTGACCAACCCTCATAGACCAGCAAAGGCTGTGTTGGCGCAACATTCCCTATTGATACATGCCCACTTTTAACCCTTAAACCATTTCCCGAGTAAGAATAATCAGTTATCAAAACATTATCAGTCGAGCTTTCCCACATCATGAATCCATAAACCAGAGTATCATCACCGATGACAAATCGAGGATTAGCACCATTGTTGAACATCCATATCTCACCGCCATCAATGTGAATTTTTGCTCTTGGCTTAGTAACTCCCAGCCCCACCTCACCTATCGAGTCTATAACCATAGCTGTATCGCCTTTGGTGGCAAAACCAAGCTTATTGCTGCCCGCCATGAACATTCCGTTAAAATCGGATGTTGCGAACTTATACCCTATAAGCTGTGAGCTCGATATTCCAGAGATAAAGCCGGTATCCGCCCTGCCCGTTCCAGCAATCCAGAAATCGGCGCTCTGTGCAGCCGAGTCCTGGTTCCAGATAAAATTGCCAACTAATGTGTTTTCGAGAAAAAGCACAACTTTTCTTAATGCTGCGGGGTTGCCCGCTGAGGGACCGTCCTCAAGCGCCTTGCCAACTATAATATTCCCCGATGACGCAGTAGTGAGAGTTCCGCCAGATGCGGTCGTTAAAAAATCGCCGGCTGAAACGCCAGCTTTAATGTAAACTTCAAACACACCACCGTTAACAATTCCATAATATCTATTCGTGCCGACCGTCTCTTTTGTAAAAATAACTCCTACATAGTCTTCATCTGAAATTGTTGTAGTATCAATAATCCCTGAAGAGACGAGTTTAACAGCTTGACCAACATTTAGCTCAGTGCCGTTGTCCTGGAAGCGGTATTTGACAATATTTTGTGAAAAGGATATTGAAAATAGAAAGAACACAATTATGATATTTTTAAACAATAATTTCATACTAATTTTAATATAGAACTAAAACAGCAAAATTTAAA
>JAGGRZ010000058.1 GCA_021159335.1 bacterium | reverse complement strand
TGCCAATAGCCAGATACACCTTAAAGCGCTCGTGGATGAGCTCGAGGATTTCCTCGAGAAAAATAGTATCAGAACCTATCATGTTGAGGGATTGCGTGCATTAAAATGGGTTCTTGTGGATACCTATACAGTGATAATACACCTGTTCCTACCTGAGGTAAGAGAATATTACGACCTCGAATCCTATTGGGGCGATGCTGAAATTTATGTTATGGAGGGGTAATTGTGAACATAGTCGAGGCAAAAAAAGTCCTTGCTGACTGGCTTTCGGAAAGGGTGAAAAATCTCTTTGGCGAACAGTTCGAACCAGAAATTGCCGAACCTGAAAACCCCGATTTCGGCGACCTTACGACTAATGTGGCGTTCAGTCTCGCAAAATCGTTAAAAAAACCACCCAAATTCATAGCTGAGAAAATTGTCGAGGCTGACATCCCCGAATTTATTGAAAAAGCGCAGGTGGTGGGCGGATACATTAATTTTTGGCTCTCGAAAAGATTTCTCGTCGAAAACGCTATCTCGGCGATAAATGATGATGCGCATTGGGGCAAAACGATACTGGATAAAGTTCAGAGGATAAATCTCGAATTCGTCAGCGCGAATCCTACTGGACCGCTTAATGTAGTTTCGGCAAGAGCGGCAGCCGTAGGCTCAACCCTCGCAAACCTTCTCAGAGCAATAGGTCACGATGTAACCACGGAATATTACATAAACGATGCAGGAAACCAGATAAAGCTTCTAGGTGAAAGCTTCCGTGCCCGAATAGCTCAGCTTAAGGGCGAACACGCAGAAATCCCCGAGGATGGTTATCACGGCGAATATCTCATCGACTACGCAAAGGAATACATAGATAAAAATCCCTCCGAGACTCCAGACGAATGGATAGTAAAGCGGATAATAAAAGAGCAAATGGAAACTCTACGAATCTACAATACATACTACGATGTTATGTTTTCCGAGCGTGAGTTCAGGGAAAGCGGAAAAGTGGAAGAGGTTCTTAAAAGGCTTGGCGAATCGGGCTTAACATACGAAAAAGATAGTGCGCTATGGTTTTCAGCATCAAAATTGAGGGATGATGTTGAGGATTTCGTTCTGGTGCGCTCGAACGGTGAGTGGACTTATGGCTTAGTGGACCTTGCGTATCACGCGAACAAATTTGAGGAACGGGGATTTGAGAAGGTAATAAACATCCTTGGACCCGACCATCACGGTCACAAAGCGCGGCTTGAAGCTGGCATGAAGGCGCTGGGGCACGATGGAAAGTTAAGTGTGCTAATACTTCAGCAGGTGAACCTCGTCGAGGACAATGTTAAGGTGAAAATGTCCAAACGAGCTGGAAAACTCGTTACTATGAAGGAACTTATAGAGGACATAGGTGTGGACGCGGCACGATACTTTTTCCTGGCACGCCGCATGGAAGCACATCTCGACTTCGACCTGAATTTGGCAAGAACAACGACCGAGGAAAACCCCGTGTACTACATTCAGTATGCCCACGCAAGGATAAAAAGCATTTTAAGGTTTGCGAAAAATAAAGGACTTGACAAGAACGAAAATGATGCTATGATTATAAGTAAGTTAGCCGAGCCTGAAGAAGTGGCACTCTTACGAAAGATGGTTAAATTTCCACTTGTGGTTTTCAATGCAGCAAATATATTGGCGCCACATTTGATTCCGTTTTATCTGCTTGATTTTTCTAAATTGTTCCATAACTTTTACACCAAGCATAGAGTGGTAGGGGAGGACAGAGATAAAAGCATCGCTCGGTTGGTCCTTTGTGAAGCAGTAGGTGTTACTATAAAAAATGGGCTCAGCATGTGTGGGATTTCAGCCCCAGAACAAATGTGAAAAAGTAATCCACCAGAATCATCGCCTTTGAAACCATCGATAATTTCAGCAAAATAGGGAGTATTTAGGTTGAACTTTAAGGGTAACCAGCAAAACTCAGGTGAGCGCTACTAATGAACTACTGGTTTGAAGCAGTAGTAAAGCCGTCGTTAATGGTTTTTTCGACCTTACTTCTCGCAAGAATTTTCGTAGTGGCTGGACTGGGAAATTGGCTCGAAAGCGTTCTTTCAAAAGCATCGAGAAAAAATTTTGGCACGCTATGGTTCTTTGCTGCGTTTTTCTCTGCTGCTGTGCTGACAATAAGTTTCACGGCTTATGCGCTGATACCTTTGCTGGAGAAAATTGAAATGTCCCAAAGTCAGAAAACAAAGATAATGATTGAAACACTTTTCGCAGCTGCAGCGGGAAGCGCAATAATGCCCTTCGCAAACATTCACAATGTATTCCTCGCCCTACGATACCATGTAACACTCCCCCAATTCGTAAAAGCTACCCTGCCAATGTGGATGGTTCTCATGCTGGTCGGATTCTTTATCGCAAGACCAAAGGAAATGTTTTTGCGAAAAAAAGTTCTTTTCTCATGGAAAAAGTTGAATAAATTTGACTTTCTCATTGGAATCCTGGCATTGGCAATATTAACACTTACATTTTTAGGTGCTATTCCATCTATGATTTGCTTTGCAACAATAGCAGTGTTCTCGCTTATGGTTGGTCCCATAAGGACCGTATTTCCACGGCTCGACCGATGGGTATTTTCCTTTGCGGCGCTTTCGTTTCTCATTTTCGGCGCGGTAAGAAACATTCTCCCCATAAACCCCTTGACCACTATCCAATCATTTTTTGGGACTGCGCTTGTGAGTCAGGTAAGCAATAATTTATGGATTACTTCGATACTATCGGGCAAGGCGGACTTTTTGGGTGCTGTGTGGGGCGCCAATGTAGCGTCTATAGGGATGCCTTGGGCATCGCTTTCTGCAATAACTTTTGTGCTCGTCGCAATAAAGTATAGAGTCATGTTTGACGGAAGAGTGCTTTTGAGAAAGTGCATAACAATGTTTTTAGTCGCCGTTCCCGTAACATTTTTAACAATGAAACTTTTGAAAACAACTTAGGATGGTGAATAATGGCACGAAAGAAAAAAACAGAGCTAACCGAGGAGGAAACCGTGGCAGCCAATTCTGCCGAGGCGCTAAGAGAAATAATTAGGAAAAGGCTGAAGCAAAAGAGCGTATCCAAGTCCAACTTCGACGAGGATCCCAAAGAAAACGAGAAGAACGAAGAAAAAGAGGAAAAATCGAGCGAGAAAACAAAATCGAAGACCAAAAAAACCCGCACGAGGAAGTCGTCAAAGTCGAAAAAGAGCGAACAGCAGACATCAGAGGAAAAGGAAACTGTTGAAACCAAGGTCGCGGTGGCAGAACCGCCCGAAAAAGACGAGGCTAAAAATTTATCCAAAACAGCCGCTAAGGCGGAGGAGAAAAGCGTGAAAAGCACTCAAACAAAAAACGAGAAAGAAAGCAAAAACAATGCCGCAGTCAAAGCGGAGGACCAAAAGAGCGAGAATCAACGCGTTGCGGTCGCTCGGCCACGGCTACGGCTACATCTTAGCGACTTCAAGAGGATGCCTATAGACATCCTTCTTAAAACTGCCGAGGAATATGGCATCGAAAATCCGCATTCACTGAAGCGTCAAGAGCTAATATTCAAAATCCTTGAGATCGAAATAAAACACAAAAATGCTGAAATTTATGCAGAGGGCGTTCTTGAGGTTCTTCCTGATGGCTACGGTTTCTTAAGAAGCCCTGACTACAACTACCTTCCCGGACCCGACGACATATATGTTTCACCCTCCCAGATAAAGCGATTCGATCTAAGAACCGGCGATATGGTAAGCGGAATAATAAGGCCACCGAAGGATAACGAGAGATTTTTTGCGCTTCTTAGAGTCAACAAGGTCAACGATGAGGACCCGGAATACGCCAAACACAAAATACTTTTCGATAACCTCACGCCGCTTTATCCTATGGAGAAGTTTCAACTTGAGAACGACCCCGACGACGCCACTACGCGCATAATGGACCTTTTCACGCCTATCGGTAAAGGTCAGCGTGGGCTAATAACCTCGCCGCCCAAAGCGGGCAAAACGACGATACTTCAACGAATAGCCCGTGCATTAATCCGCAACCATCCGGAAGTGTTACTCATAATACTTCTTATAGATGAGCGCCCTGAGGAAGTAACGGACATGAAGCGCTTCGTTGCCGCGGAGTTCCAGCATGTTGAGAAAAAGCCTAAGGTCGAGATTATTTCCTCAACATTCGACGAGGAGCCTGAACGCCACACTCAGGTAGCCCAAATAGTTTTAGAGCGAGCAAAAAGGCAGGTCGAACACAAACGCCATGTCGTTATATTGCTCGATTCTATAACCCGACTGGCGAGGGCTTACAATAATATAGCGCCGCACAGCGGAAGAATTCTTACCGGTGGAGTTGATGCCTCAGCGCTTTCCAAACCCAAGCGATTCTTCGGCGCAGCAAGAAACATCGAGGAAGGCGGTTCGCTCACGATAATAGCAACTGCACTAATCGAGACAGGCTCAAAAATGGACGAGGTTATATTCGAGGAGTTTAAGGGCACGGGTAACATGGAATTAGTGCTCGATAGGCGCCTTGCCGACAGGAGAATATTCCCCGCTATAGACATTAATCGCTCGGGAACTCGCCGCGAGGAGCTGCTTTTGCCCGAGAATGTGCTTATGAGGGTATGGTTGCTTCGCAAAATCCTTTCTGACCTTAATCCGGTGGATGCTATGGAGTTCCTTCTCAACAAGATTCTTGCCACCCGCACCAACGAGGAATTCCTGATGTCGATGGCGGATAATGGGTGAGTTCATTTTCACAAAGTCGCTATGTTAGTTCATGTATTATGATAATGCATGGTAAACATAACAGTTGGTGGGGTTCCATACTACTTATTATCACTTTCTTCAATATTTCTTATAGTCAACCTCCTTCATATATCCTTTATTAT
>JAGGRZ010000057.1 GCA_021159335.1 bacterium | reverse complement strand
AAGTTTTAAATACTGTTTCTTAACTAGTTGTATACTAACAGGGGTGCACCCCACTTCCATTTGCATCCCCAAATGAAGAGCAGTTTATCCAGCCATTTGGTGTGAGTAAGGATGTATTATGATGAACCTGTGGATAAGAGCCCGTTATTATTGTGAATTTATACTCCTCATCTGCGTACAACTTAAAAGGTTCATTGAAAGAAAGATTATACCAATCTCCTCCATAGCCTTCCCATGGTAAAGTCTCGATACCCCATGAATCGTTATAAATCCTTGCGTATTCGGCATGACCGCCTGTGCCTGAGCAGGGATATGTGTAAAGTTTGGATACATTAATCGTTTGATTTGGCGTGATTGTGCCAGTATGGTTTCCCATTATGCTTGGGTATGGATTTTCGCTTGGACCTGTATCGAAGATATTTTCTGTTGGTGCAAGGTGGTAAATCTCAAAAGGCTTCATCAGCGGATAATTGTCCTTATCCGAATCTATGGGGTAATGTGTATCACCAATTCCATCGTTGTTTTCATCTGTTCCGTTATAATCGCTCCAGTAGTTGCCGAGATAGTTCTCGTAAGTTTTTCCTTTATAGGTGTAGGTTATTTTTTCGGTGGAGTTCCAGATGTTGGTTGACCATACAGAATAAACATTATCTGTGTTGTTTATGAAGTTGTTAATATATATGACGTTGTTATTGCTTGAAGAGTGCAGGATGATGCCGTATTCGTTGTACAATGCGTTGTTATTTATGATGCTGTTGTTATTGGAATCCCTATAGAGGATAATTCCCTCCGTGTTATTCGAGGCGTTATTGTTTGTGATGATATTGTCGGAAGAATCAAATAGAATGCGGATTCCAAACTCGTTGTTCAAGACATCATTGTTTATAATGCTATTATTTGAAGATTTATCATAGAGGCAAATTCCTTCGTACTCATTATTCGAGGCATCATTGTTTATAATGCTGTTGTTAGAACAATAAGAGAGGAGACGAATTCCATCAAAACTATTGAAGCTAACGCTATTGTTTATGATACTGTTATTGGAAGAATAAGATAGATGGATTCCGTCAAAGTTTTTCGAGACATTATTTTCAATGAGCGTGTTATTGTTTGATAAAGAGGACAAAGATATTCCGTCATTCTTCGAGTTTGTTATGTGATTATGATTGAGTATGGTATTGTTTGATGCAACTAAAACAATACCTGCTGAATTGTTAGCCACTTCATTATCAAATAAAATATTGGTATTGCTCCAAGATAATCCGAAACCGTCTAATTTGTTTGAATTTGCAGTATTTCGTGTTGCCGTGTTATGGTTACTACCAGCAGTTATTACAATGCCTCGGTATCGATTTAAATTCGCAGTGTTGAATGTTATCTGAGTATAAGTAGAATTAAATAAATAAAACCCATCTATGTTATTATTTGAAGCATTGTTATTTGATATTATATTATTGTGTGCATCTACGAAAGCAATTCCTCGACCATTCATTTTGGCTGTATTATTTGTTATTCTATTGTAACTACTATTAGCATGAAGATAAATTCCATTACTATTATTCAATAATGTATTATTTTCTAAAATAGTATTGCTTGAAAATGATAGAGAAATCCCATTATCATTGCTTGAGGCAATATTGCCAATTATTCTGTTATTATCGCTATTTGATAAGTAGAGCCCATTAACACTGTTAACGATCTTAAAACCATTAATAGTGCAATTATCAGCAGTAACAGTAATGGCATTTCCATTCCCACCTGCATCAACTACTGGATAATCAATTCCTGTTAAATTAATTGACTTATCCACATCCACATTCTCATTATAAGTCCCAGCGTCCACCGTTATCGTATGCCCATCCTTTGTATCGTAATCATCAATCGCAGCCTGAATAGATGAGAAGTTCTCGCCTGTATTTAAGTTATGAACTGGAAGCCCTGTTACTTCATAGAGCGCCACTTCATCCCACCATGCAGTCCCGGTTCCCGCATTAAAATCGAATAAGAACCAAAGCCAGGTGCAATCTTTGGGCATCGGCGAGAGAGTGAAAGGTTCGCTTTCGTAGTACCACCAATTTTTTGTTCCATTGACATAACCTGTTTCTCTCACATAACCATCTGCGGGTGTCCAACCAGTATCATCAACATAATCAAGACCAATTACCACACACCCTTCTACATTTTCTGTTTTAATCCACCCACTTATCTTATATGTTTTCCCTAGTTCTAATTTTCCCGTTACATTCTGATAAAATCTCCCAAGGTTGCTTTTTTCCATTTCAACCCCTTTTACACAATAACTTCCACTAACAGCGCAAGTGTCCACCGAATAATACGCAGTTCCTCCCGTTTGATACCAGTATCTCAATCTTTCTTCAAAGTTCGAATTTAACAGCAGGTTTTCTATCAACTCTATTTCAACCTCCCCATGAGCAGATTCTGCTGGCGGTGCAGCACCTGGATTCTTGGGGCAATCTATCCATGCTTTTAGTTTTACTGTTCTGGGTGTGTCCATGCCTATACTGCTGTTTGCAATTACTTCTACGTCAAATTCGCAATTTTCGTCTATTACAAGGTCATTCAGTGGGGCGTAAAGCACATCATTAACGAAAATATCAACCGTAGTGCCTATATTCGCATGCCCCTTTATATTAAACGCTTCGCCAATTACTATTGTTCGTGGAATATCAAAGCAAACTGCCTTCTCTCTTACTTCTATATCCTCACTATCACTCACGCTAGTAATAGTATCAACAACCGTTATCGTGCATGTCCCTGCACTGGTAAAATAGACGACATACCTTCTCATTCCATCCTCATCTATTGTATCGCTTATCGTGGCAGGACCTGTCGTGTTCACAGGAGGGTTATACTTCAAACCACCCGGGAAAATTGCATTTGCGGGAACAATAATATTGAATGTATGACCCGGAACACCGACAACCGCGAGCTCTGTTCTTTCTGATTCAACTACTGAACATTTTGCTGATTCTATACTGATCCCCTCGGTTGTTCCAACCGCCCTTATCATCCAATTTTTATCCGTCTCCTGAGAGTTTATTTCATTTGTATTCATGTTTACGTAGTAAGAACGCAGGCTTATTGGCGGGTCATTATCAGCGCTTACCCAAAGGATGTGACTATCCGGGGACTCCCAATTTGTAAATACACAGATGTAAAAGTCATCCATAACCGTAATATCAGGAATATCAATTTCAATCCAGGCTGTTTGATTTAGCTTGAAATAATCGCTATACTTGTAGGATTTAGAAAAAAGGTCATTTCGATTGTTATCCCAAACTTCGACATAAAAAGTGCCCTCTGATACGGAATACCAGCCTGATACTTTTATTTTTGAGAGAATCCAGGGTGTGGCAGGAGGAGTGAAAAGAACAGCAACTCCTCCTGGATGTGTAGAAGACCACCCGAAATCTACATCACCATCGTCATAGTATAATTCAGTTAAGCCTGAACTGCTTTCTGGAATGCTTTGGGTTGTTTTCAATACACTTGAATTCGATTCCTTTGGATTTGCACCAATAGCGATAGTACTTCCAACCAACACTAAAGCGATTGAAATTGCCAATATCTTCATAGCGATTTTATCCCCCATTTTTATACCTCCTTTCTCCTTCTAATCAAATACGCCACCGCTAACAATCCCGCAATTGTGAATATCGCTTCAAATCCGGGCACACCTCCAACTCCCGATTTCTGCACATTATCTGCAACAACACTTCCTGCTGAAGCCTGGAATATACCGCTTACCGTTACCTTATCACCCTCTGCTATGTCGCCCAAACCGCTTTCATAAACAACCGAGATCATACCACTTCCATCGTCTAATGCAAATGTATATCCCTTTCCATAAACGGTTTTTATATCACGAATAGTTCCCGATATTGCTACGGTACGCTGGTCATATTTTGTTGCCAGCGCCTTCAGGTCTATTATCTTAACAGAACCAGCACTTGCGTGTTTTGCCAGTTCCGAAGCTTCATCAGCCCATAACCTCGCATATTCGTAATTTCCTTTGTTCAATGCATCCTTTGCATCTTTTAACTTGCTTTCTGCATGGGTTACATCTGCACTTATGGATTTCGCTTCGTCAATTTCCGATTGTGCTGATTCGATGTAGCCTGCTGTTTCATAAGCATCATCAACCATCTTCTGAGCGTTCTGTGCGAGTTCGTAAGCTTCATCGTATTTTTCGGACTCGTAAGAATCTTTTGCTTTGCTCAAGGCTTGCTCAATTACCGAAGTGTCTACATTTTTGCGTTTTAATGCGTCTATTTTCGTTGAGACTGTATTTATTAACTTTGATGCGGTCTCTTTGGCGAGGGATGGTGTAGGAGTTGGTTTTGGCTTGACTTTTACGTAGATAGTCTCGATATCATCTTGAACCCATCCTCCCGGTCCCTCTCCTCTATAAAACGTGTGAATATTTAATTTCCAAGTTTTGGGTGTAGATGGCGCAATTAAGCTGAAGGTATATGTTTTTGAACTTGTTCCAGAAAGAGGTTCTATATTTTGCCCGAGGAGAGCTCCAGCATGCTCATACACTTGAACCATAGCATCATTTGAGACGCTAAAAGAGCAACGAACAGTTACGGATATTGTAAAGCTTTTGCTTGTATCTACCTCGGTTGGATACTCGATGTGGTCTATTTTAATGGAGAAAGGTCTTGGATATGATGCAAGCCAGTCTATAATGTTTAACCCCAATCTTTTATTGTCATATTCGTAAAGATTTTTGATTCCGTCGTTGTTTTCATCAGCGCTTGATAAAAATCCTTCATGCCCGGCAAAAACTATCTTGCCTTTTCCATATTCAGCTACTGCAATGAAAGGTGGCTTTTCGCCCTTGTTATAATATTTGCCCCTATATCCCATATAGGAATCTTCATCTCCAGAAATTATAATATTCACTGAGGGGTCACTGATGGTTAATGAACTTGGCAAACCTTCACAATTGGTGATTTTATATACATCTTCTGTTATTGAATGTTCTTTGATGAACGGTCTGTGAAAAATCGGACAACCTTCGCTACAATCTGGGTAACGATTGGTAGAGTCGTATATAATATCGTCATTCAGCTTAATTCCCAATTCTTTCCCGATTTGATTAACCGGAGCTTTTTCTATGGAAAGATGGGTGTAATCCACCCAAGACCATCCACATCCAAATAAGAAAAGTCCTCCACCTTCAGTAACAAATTTCTTTATCGCTTTTATCTCATCGTCCGTAAGTAATTTAACCCCTTCGTCAAAGGAATGTTTTCCCACAAACCCGTTTGGCAAAACAAAGACATCATAGTCTTTTAATTTATCATACGTGAGTGGTCCATCGGTTACTCTATCTACCTGATATCCATTATTACGCAACTCTGTGGCAAAGTCAGCTAATCCGGCATCTATACAGTTACACCAAAACTGATGATGTGATTCATCAAATAAAATTTTTTTATTGGTAGTATCCTCTGCGCTCACTGTCCCATTAACACATAACACCAAGCATATTAACAACATTCCACCCAAAGTTTTTCTTTTCATCTCCTTTTGATTTTTGTCTTCCTTCATTTTTATCACGACCACAGCTTTATAACAGGTATCCAGTCATAATAAACTCTTCCATTTGCATCCTCAAATGAAGAGCAGTTTATCCAGCCATTTGGTGTGAGTAAGGATATATTATGATGAATCCGTGGATAAGAGCC
>JAGGRZ010000056.1 GCA_021159335.1 bacterium | reverse complement strand
CAGCGGACTTTGGATCCGCCATTCGGAGGTTCGAATCCTCCCGCCCCAGAGAATGCAAGCTTTGGGAGGAGTGATGAACGAACTTAAGCTTATCGTAGGACGCTCTAATGAAGAACTTGGCAACTCCATTGCGCAAAAACTTGGAGTAGAACCCACAAAACTGCTCCTCACCAACTTCAGCGATGGCGAGATAAGGGTTCAGATTCTTGAGAACATTCGCGGCAAGGATGTTTTCATAGTGGAATCGACCCAGCCGCCCGCGGAAAACATTATGGAGGTTCTGCTTCTTATTGACGCGGCTAAGCGTGCCAGCGCAAGAAGGGTAACGGCTGTTATACCGTATTTCGGATATGCGAGGCAGGAGCGCAAAGACCGTCCTCGTGTTCCGATATCGGCTAAGCTTGTGGCAAATCTGCTCGTAGCTGCTGGTGCCGATAGAATACTTACCGTTGACCTTCATTCGCCTGCCATACAGGGTTTCTTCGATGTCCCCACGGACCATTTGACTGCTGATGGGATTTTCAGGGACTTTCTGCTTTCGAGGATGAACGACGAGCTTAAGCGGGGAGAGGTGGTTTTCGTTTCGCCCGACATAGGCGGCGTTAAGCGAATAGAACCTCTTGCTAAAGAGCTCGGTGCACCTATAGCGGTGGTTTACAAGCGCCGCGATGAGCCTAATGTTTCCTCTGTCATGTTTCTCGTGGGCAAGGTGGACGGAAAGGTCGCCATAATAAGGGACGACATTATCGATACTGCGGGAACTATTTGCTCGGCGGCGAAAATTCTTAAGGAAAATGGCGCAAAAGCGGTTTTCTCGCTGGTTACTCATCCGCTCCTTTCAGGACCCGCGGTGGAAAGGTTGGCTCAATCAACTCTTGACATGCTGGCGGTAACTGATACTTTACCACTTAAGAATTCTGCCAGGGAGAACCTTGGCGAGAGAATAACGGTGGTTTCCATTGCGCCGCTTCTGGCGGAGGCGATAAAAAGCATTCACGAGGAGAAGTCAGTAAGCGTTCTTTTTGAGATGAAATTCTGATTTGAGTTTAGTTTTGCTATAACTGGAGGGAAAAAGATGAAAGGTTTTCTGTTAACAGGAGAGATAAGGGAGGAGCGCGGCAGTCGTGCCGCAAGAAGATTGCGTAGGGCGGGATATGTGCCCGCGGTGGTTTACGGGGACGGCAAAGAAGCCTTGCCGATAAAGGTGCCAAAGCACGAACTTTCCCACATTATGCACTCGCGCGCAGGTGAACATGCACTGGTGGAACTTAAGATTAAGGGCGAAGGAAAAAGAGCGAAAAAGTATTTAACCATAATAAAGGATGTCCAACACGACCCCATAACCGATACGATAATCCACGCCGATTTCGAGAAAGTATCGCTTAAGAAACCTGTTTCGTTTAAGTTGCCCATTGAGTTCGTCGGAGTTGCCGTGGGGGTTAAAAAAGGCGGTGTTCTTACCCCACATCTTCACGAGCTTGAGGTTCTCGCAAAACCTGCCGATGCGCCCGAGGTAATAAGAATTGATGTGTCGAATATCGAGCTTGGCGAATCCCTGTATGTTAAGGACATAGTCATTGAGAATGTGAAGATACTTTCTGACCCTGAGGAAGTAGTTGTATCGGTGGTGAAGCCGAGAGGTATAGTTGAGGAGGCGCCTGCGGAAGTAGCGGAAGAGGAAAAGGCTGAAGAGAAAGCAGAGGAGAAGGAAAAAGAGAAGGGAGAAAAGGAGGAATCCTCTGAGAAAAGTTCATGAGAGCAAAATAGTTTTGTTTTTTGCACTCCTTTTCCTATTGCTGAATTTAGGGCATGGTCAATATCCTTCTGTTCAACCTCAAACTCAATATGTTACGCCGCCGGCGGTTCAAAAGCCGCCTACCAAGCCGATGGAGGCTCAGAAGTATGTTACCCCCGAGATGCAATTTGTGGATACTACAGCTATTCTTCAGAAAATACTTGAGCAACGGCAACTGGCAAGGCAACCTGCCGAAGTTTACTTCCCGGAAGGAAAGTGGTATTTCGATGAACCGGTGGTGGTCGATGGCGAGACGATTCAGGTTATAAGGAAAGCATTGCCAAAAAGTCTTACAAGGTTTGGCTCGCAGGTTTTCCAGAATATACCGCAGATAAGTGCCTCGCAACTACCTGTGGCTGGTGAATACATTATAGGGACGGGCGACAAACTTCTTCTCAACATCTGGGGCGCGATAAACAGTCAGTATGAACTTGTTGTGGACAGAGATGGTAAGATATACATTCCGCAGGCAGGGGAAGTTGCTGTCGCAGGGCTTTCTATTAATGCTGCGCGCAAAAGGGTTGGAAAAGCATTAAAACGAGTTTTCGCCGACATAAACTACAGTCTTACTCTTGCGGCAGTAAAAACGATTCAAGTTTTCGTCGTTGGTCATGTGAAAAATCCCGGTATCTACGACCTTCCCGGACTTTCGAGAGTGGTTAATGCTGTTGCTGCTGCTGGTGGGCCATCGAGGTCGGGTTCATATAGAAAAATTAAGGTATACAGGGGGAACAAACTCGTAGCCAAACTCGACCTTTACGAGCTCTTCACCGAGGGCAAAGCCAAGGGCAACATCCAGCTTGCAAGCGGTGATGTAGTGGTTGTGCCCGGGTATGACAAGTTGGTCAAACTTCGTGGAAAGGTTAAAACTCCCGCAGTTTTCGAACTTGTCGAAGGGGAAACTATATCGGACCTTCTCAAATATAGTGGCGGAGTAACTGCTGATGCTGATGTGAGCAACATATTTGTGGACAGGATAGAAAACGGCGAGCATATCGCAGTAACGCTCGACCTTACCGATTCGCTAAGCGCGAAAACTGAAATTCTCGACGGCGATGACATATCGATATTCCCGGTGAATCCCTATCGCGAGGATGTTGTTTTCGTGGTGGGCTACATACCTCATTCCGGTGCGTATGGCTGGCATGAGGGACTGACGCTTGGCGAGCTTCTCGGAAAAGAGGGAATGCTTTTCGAGGATACTTACAAAAAGCGGGTCGATATATTGCGTTTAAAACCCGACGGAAGGCGCGAAATAATCGCCGCTGACCTGATAAGCGAGAAAGCTAATACACCTTTGAAGCCACAAGATAAGATAATTCTTTATTCGGTAAGGGATTTTCTTTATCCGCGCAAGGTCGCCATTTTTGGCTCCGTAAAAAATCCAGGGGTTTATGAGCTTTACGATGGGATGAGAGTATCGGACCTTGTGTTTCATGCTGGTGGGCTACTCGTGGAAGCTTATCTTGATAGCGTTGAGCTGGTAAGAATAGTTGACGGTATAAGGCGCGAATCGATGTGGATAAACCTTTCCGAGGTACTTAACAATCCCGGTAGCGCACAAGATGTTTTACTGCGGGAAAACGATGTGGTGGTGGTTCACTCGATACCGGGATGGCTTAAACCTGAGATAGTAACGATTCTTGGGGAGGTTAAATATCCCGGGAACTACGCTATTATAAGGGAGAACGAGACCTTATCCGAACTTTTCCAGCGGTGCGGTGGTTTTACCGAGGATGCCTTTCTTGAGGGCGTAACGATGATTCGACCAAAAATAAGCGAAAGAGTTGGCAAAAAGAATCTTCAAGCGATAATAAGCAGCACGAGACCCATTATAATAGATTCTCTCGGAAGGATAGACACGCTTTCATATGTTTTCAGTTTCAATCCAGAGGATCTCAACAGGATGATAATAAGTGCAAAAGATGTTATAAGAGGCAAAACCGATATAGTCCTTGAAGCGGGGGACACGATAATAGTTCCCAAGACACCGGGTGAGGTAAGCGTTATAGGCGCTGTTGCGCTTAATGGGACGGTTAAGTTCAAAGAGGGGAAGAACGCGAGGTATTATATAAAGATGGCTGGTGGGCTTACAAAAAATGCCGATGCCGACCAAATAAGACTTGTCAAAATGAACGGCAGAGTTGAGAAGATATCGCTGGGTTACGATAAAATATCTCCAGGTGATGTGATAATAGTTCCCAAGAAAATCGAGCGGAAAGTAGATGTTTTGGCGATAACATCCACTATAGTTTCGATAATTAGCGGTGCTGTGACATCCCTTTACATTATTCTCAGATTAAAGTGAGAAATGTTCGAACAAAGGTTTAAAATTTTGTCGCTCATATATGAGAATCGTTCCATTATAATCCCTGTTTTTTTGTTCTTCGTGATAATTTTTCTGATTATAGCGATAATTTCTCCAAACAAGTATACATCGGAGGCTGTGCTTTTGCCCAGCGGGTTTGTCCCCAGCGGTATGCAATTTGTGCCGGGTTTTTCGATAACTGAGTTTATGTCGGGCGCGCAGACGGAAATATCAAGCTTCCTTTTTCCTGATATATTAAGGAGCAAGAAAGTTATCCTTAAAGCATTGGAGATGCCTTTCGATTCCTCGTTGATAGCGCGTGGTTATGAGGGCAATTTAAAGAAATTTTTCCGATGGGGTTCAACGGAGAAGGCGATAAAAGGTTTTAAAGGGAAGAGCAAAATAAAATATTCCTTCGAGAAGGGGTTAGTTCAGCTAAAGTTCACATGCAAAGACCCATTTATCTCGAGATTCGCTCTGGAAGCCTGGATAAGTGCGCTCGAAGATTTTATAAACGAGCACACTGCGCTTTCAGCCAAGAAAAAGTATGCTTATCTCAAGAGACGAGAGGAGAAGCTCGTTGCCCAGCTTGACTCCGCCGAAAACGAGCTTAAAAGATTCATAGCTACTCATCGAAATTACAGTGATGACCCAATATTGACGATGCAATACCAGAGATATCGCTCCAAAGTTGACCTTACGAGTGAGCTTATAAACTATGTCAGGAAGCAGCTTGAGGTTACGATGCTCGACATGAAGGGCGCCGCCCCGATTATAAACATCCTCGATGAGCCAAATCTTCCGAAGTCGAGGTCGGGTCCCAAAAGGTCGCTTATAGTTTTAAGCGGAGCTGTAATAGGTTTTGTGGCCTCAATTTTCGCTGCTGCATTTCGAGCGTGGTGGGTCAGTCACAGGAATAAAGCGCGACCATCCTGAAGAATCATGCTTAAAGTTCGCGATAGGATTTGGTCTATTTTAATTCGAATCATCGCTGGGATTAGTTTTGGTGCTGCGATAATATATCTTTTTCTCAAACAAAGATATAGATTAACTCTTCTATCGCTTGCGCTGGCAGGGCTCGCAGCCATTCTAATAGTGCCATACCAGTTTTTTGCTGATGCTATGGTTTTTCTCCTTATGATTTTCAAAGCAAGGTTTGCTTTCAAATTGTTTGGTTTTTTCATAAACCCCGCCCAAATAGCCTATGTGTTTTTTCTTGGCTCTTTGTTTCTGGCTTTGGTGCTAAGACCCAAGGACACGATATTGCGCCGACCCGGAATAATCGAGTGGAGCACATTAATTTTTTTCGCTATGATGATAGTAAGTGCTGTTCATGGACTTCTCAATAAGGATATTTTCAGAGCATTTTCGCAATCATCCTTCAACTCAGATGTCGCTCGCGGGCCGATATTTTATCTGTGGATTGTTTTTTTCAGCATTTTCATTTTCCGGGACGAGAAATCAATAGAAAGAATAGCGCTTTTAGGCGGATTGGGTTTGTTCCTTCAGCTACTTTACGGTGTTTTTGAGTTTTTCACGATGGGCAGAAGGTCTCCCTATATGGGAGCGGGATTTGGCGTGACATGGGGATATCATTTCCAGCCCATGGTTATACTTTCCGCGGTTTTACTGCAATATGCATTAATAACGAGAAAAAAATCGATGTTTGCGCTCTCAGCGTTCGTTTACCTGTTCATTATATTTTTCCGTTCGAGAACGAGCATTTTGTATGGGTTAATGTTAATATTTTACGCTGTGCTTGCTACAAGTCTTATTCAGCCAAAAGGGAAACGGCTTAAGTATTTTTTCAGCGGCATGGTTTATTATCTCATCTCGCTTATTGTTATTGCCGGGTTTTTATATGTCATTATGACGCCATCTCAGTTTAAATTGCTAATCGAGCTTATTGCGCAAAGATTTAAGCCGACTTTTGCGCCGGGATACGATTTGTCCGTTCATGCGCGAGCTATTGAGCTTAGAAACGCACTGGCGCTTTACAGAGAAAACAAACTTTTGGGGCAGGGTTTCGGAACTACATTTTTCGTTTTTAAAAATTCGTTTTACATAGACCACTGCTATGGGATTATTCTTGCCAAAATGGGGCTTTTAGGGTTGTTTTCGTTTCTTTTTATGTACTTTTCCGGGATATTTGTTGGGCTGCGCTTGCTGCCGAAAATATGGCTTATTGAATCCGATATAATCAAGTCGCTCGTTCTGGTTACGCCGGGGGTGCTTGCGGGGTTGCTTATCGCTGGGTTTTATGTTTCTCATCCGTTTTTCTCGATGGCTACAATAATTTGCGTTTCAATATTGATGGCGGCGGTGTCATTTGAATGGAACAAGCTGACAAGAAAAGCTTAATCGGCATAGCGCGTTTTATGCCCTCGATATTTTCCGTTAGGGTTCTTGGCAGAATATTGGGCTTTGTCAGACAGGTTCTTATTGCTCGCTATTTCGGTGCTTCAGCATTAACTGATGCTTTCTTTGCAGTTTCTCAGGTAACGACAATGCTAAAGTTGCTTTTCGGCGTTGGTCCACTTCAGACGGCTGCTACCACTGCGATTATAAATGTCGAGGTGAAAGAGGGCAGAGAGAAAGCAGCAAAAATTTTGACCACATACATTTTTAATATCGCCATAGTGGCTTCTTTGGTGCTTGCCGTTCTTATGACTACTTCATCTGCATGGCTTTGGCGCATCTTTCCCGGCATATCTGACAGGAGAGAGCTTTTGAATTTATTTTACATTCTTGCTCCCACGGCGATTCTTGGAGGAATTATGTACATTGGTTCTGCAGGTCTTTACGCGCGCCACAAATTTATTCCTCTTGAGCTTGCGAACATAATGATTCCTGTTGTAGCGATAGTTTTCGTGCTGGCATTTCATGTGCGATTGTCCATTTATTCAGTTGCTTTCGGTGTGCTTTCAGGTTCGATTATTGCTTTTGGCTTTATTTTTTACAAGCTTTACCGCAGCGGGCTTATCGCGAAAGCGAAACCTTCATTTCGGGGATATTGGAGCAAATTTTTGATTACCCAGGGTTCAGCCGCACTTCTTTTTACGCTCTGGGAGCAAATTTTCAGGATTTTCGAGCGGTTTCTCGCATCCAATCTTGCTGAAGGCATGATAACATCGCTAACGCTTGCGCAAATAACTGTTGGTGCAGCCATGTATCTTATTGCGCAGCCTTTATCGGTTGTTTCACATCCTATTCTTGCGCGTTCTTATGCTTCCAACGACATGGATGATTTTAGAAAGCGTTTTGTGGATGTTATTAGTGGTGCTTTTTTTGCTTTCGCTTTGCTGGCAGCTATTCTTGCGTCAACGATAAAACCGCTTACATTCATAGTTTTTCGGCAGGGCATGTTTAGTGCTCATGCAGCTTCGCTTACTGCATCGGCTGGAAAGATACTTTCGGTCGCGGTAATATTTCAGGGATTATACATGTTCCTTATGCGGGTTATGCTTGCCCAGAAAAATTCGTCCGCGCTCGGGCGAATAGGCTTTTACGGGTGGAGCCTTGCCATGATTGCGGATGTTTTCCTCGCGCAAAAGCTCGGAATCGTTGGACTCGCCATTACTGCGCTTGCTGCTTTCGCGTTGATGGATGTTGCCATGATTTCTGTGATAGCCAGAAAGAGTCACATAAACATGATTACAGTATTACCATCATTTTTGAAATCGGCATTAAGCAGTTTTGCGACATATTTTTTTGTGCTAACACTGGTAAGGTTTACTGTGAAAATGTTCGTTTACGGGCTTCCAAGCAGAATAATGTCGTTTCTGATGCTTTTCATTGTGGGCTGTGTCGGCGCAGTCATCTACTTAGTCCTATCTGCCTTGCTCAAGCAGAAAGAAGTGAGCATTGTGCTTGATGAATTAAGAAAGATTTTTGCGAAAAAAAGATGATTTATTCGAACCTATAGTGTTTTTTCACTGGCTCTCTGACATCCCATGTGCATCTCAGCCCCTTGGGGAACTTAACGAGGTCTCCTTTTCCTATTTCCACTTTTTTGCCGTCCTCGGTTTCCACGATAACTTTGCCCTCAAGGAAATAGCAAATCTCCGTTTCCGTGTATTCCCACGGGAACTTTCTTACGGGCGACGACCATGTAGGCCAGTTCTTTACGCCGAGCTTTTCCAGCTCCTCCTCAGTTGGCTTTTTGACTTCGATCTCCATTTTCCCTCCTTTTCTACTCTAATCCTATTTCTTTAAGTTTCTTTACAGCCCATTCAGGGAGTTCGGTTACCTCTCCCAAAAGCTTTGATAACCACGCTACTTTTGCGAGGTGCTCGAGTGTTTCCATTCTGAGACATGCCTCCTCGAGGTTTCTACCGAGAGTAACAGCACCGTGATTTTTAAGGAGGAATGCGTTGTATCGCAGCACGAATGGTTCGGCTACTACTGCTGTTTGCATGGTGGACGGCAGGGCAAAAAATGTTTTCGGTACCTCGCCAAGCTTGACTATGCTTTCTGGCAGAAGGTTTTGCGGGAGCTCAATTTTGGAGCAGGCGAATGCTGTGGCATAAGGCGGGTGAGCGTGGACAACAGCACTTATGTCGGGACGATATTGATATGCTAATATGTGGAGCGATATTTCCGAGGAAGGTTTATTCTTGCCTTGCAAAACATTGGAGGAGAAGTCGACTACTATGAGGTCATCGTCTTTAAGGAATCCCTTGGACATTCCACTCGGTGTTATGAGGATTCTTTCCGCGTCTATTTTGACGCTTATATTGCCGTCCCCGCCGGGAAGCATTCCCTGTTGCCACAACCTGTGCCCCCACTCGATAAGAAGCTTGGAGAGTCGTGTCAGTTCAGCATCATTCATTGTTAACAATAAAACATTATTGTGATGCGGTTTCAAGTGAAATAAGTTTGGTGGGAAGAGTTTGAATCGCGGAGACCGCGGGGAATTGGAAACCGCGGAGGCTGAGGTAAAAGATTTAAATCGCGGGGACCACGGGGAACATGGGAACCGCGGAGGTTGAGGTTTTAATTTTTAACCTACTACCTCGCCAGCGTGACAGTTCCCTCGCAAACGAGCTCGCCGCGAACCGTTATTATGTAAACA
>JAGGRZ010000055.1 GCA_021159335.1 bacterium | reverse complement strand
AACAGAAATTTCTCGAGTCGATAGCCAATCTCGGCGGCGGGTCTGCAAAGGATAAGTTTCTTGTTATTTCGCCACAGAACTTTTCGCCAACTATTAAGTTTATAAGCGCTGAATTCTCCAAACTCGCGCGGGAAAAAACGGCATTAAACCAGAAAAGGCGGCAAATAAAGAAAAAGCTCGACGAACTAAAGGAAAGACTCAATAATATGACCGGCGGCCGCGCTGGTCGAGGCTACAGAGTCGAGGTTCCGTATAATGCAAAGTCAAGCGCCGCAGCGAAAGTAACCGTTAAATATGTAGTATTTAACTGTTCATGGCGCCCAAAATATGACGCCAGATATGATGAGGAAACCGGCAAGGTTTATCTCACCTACTATGGAGTTATCAGTCAGCGAACTGGTGAAGATTGGGAAAATGTTTTGCTTACACTTTCGACAGCGACACCACACATGGGGATAGAACCGCCCGAACTCGACATATGGTACATAAGGCTTTTTAGACCTCGCCCTATCGCAAGGTATAAGGGCGGCAAAGCAATGGCGCTTGCTGCTGCGCCGAAGCAAGAGGTGGCAGAAGAGGCGATGTTTGAGACCGCAACTCCTGAAATAACGGGTGAAACTGTGATTTTCAAAATAGGTGGACGGACCACAATACCTGCCGACGGTCAGGACCACACAACGATTGTAGCACAGCTTAACCTTGACGCGAAAAAGAAATTCATTACCGTGCCGCGGAAAGATGAGAGGGTATTTCTTACCGCATTGTGCAAAAACAAAAGCGACTATCTTTTCCTGCCTGGGAAAGTTTCGGTTTTCCAGGGCAACGAATTCGTGGGGACGAAAATATTCGATACTCCTATTGGATTTGGAGAGGAGTTTGAACTTGCACTTGGGGCAGTAAGGACAATAAAAGTTTCCCATAAACGCGTGCGAGAGTACACCGAGAAGGCTGGTTTTATCGGAAAATATAAGCGCGAATGGTTTGCGTACGAAACGAAGCTTGAAAATAACAGTAAAAAAGATGTTACCGTTGAGGTTAGGGACCACATACCTGTGGCAGCACAGTCCGAGATAAAAGTTGAGGATGTGAAATTTGTTCCAGAACCACAGCAAAGAGACAAACACTTTACGGGCGAGGTGATATGGTCCATTAAACTTGCACCTGGGGATAAGAAGACGATACGGATGGAGTTTTCGGTGAAATACCCCAAGAACTCGCACATCATAGGAATATAAAAGAAGGTGCTTTACACTCTTATCGTTCACAATCAATCGTTCGAACTTTGGGTTTGACATATTGGCTTAAGCCTCTAAATTTGACTAAAACTTTATCCTGACGGAGGTTGGTTTTGGGGAAAATAAAGTTTGACATTGAGGACGAAGCGCGGGCAGCTGAATACTTGGCTCATGCAGCGGATAAAATCAAAGAGCAGATAGCAAAAAGGATAGTAGGTCAAGAGAGGGTTATAGAGGAGCTTTTGATAGCACTTCTTTCCGGAGGGCATGTTCTTTTAATCGGGGTTCCGGGGCTTGCTAAGACACTCATGATAAGCACACTGGCACAGGCGCTGGACCTTAAATTTTCGCGTATACAGTTTACCCCGGACCTCATGCCATCCGACATTACAGGCACCGAAATACTGGAACAGGACAAATCAACTGGTGAGCGCTTCTTCAGGTTCGTTAAAGGGCCGATTTTCGCAAACATTATCCTTGCAGACGAGATAAACAGAACACCACCTAAAACGCAAGCGGCTCTTCTTCAGGCAATGCAGGAGCATGAGGTTACCGCTGGCGACAAAACTTATAAGCTTGACGAACCGTTCTTCGTTCTGGCAACACAGAACCCTATTGAACAAGAGGGAACATATCCGCTTCCCGAGGCGCAGCTTGATAGATTTATGTTCAATGTTAACATAGATTATCCAAGCTATGATGAGGAAGTTGAGATAGTAAAGAAGACCACAGGTGTCCTTGAATTTCAAATAGAGCCTGTGCTTTCCGCCGACGATATAATAAACCTTCAGACACTCGTAAGGCGCATACCGGTTTCAGACAGGATAGTCGAATATGCTGTTAAGATTGCCAATTCCACGCGTCCTTCGCGGACTAAACTTGATTTCATAAAGCGCTATGTAAGGTGGGGCGCAGGTCCTCGCGCGAGCCAGTTTATGGTTCTCGGGGCAAAAACGAGAGCCGTGCTTCACGGGAACCTTACCCCGTCGCTCGAGGATGTTAGAGCAGTAGCACCGCCTGTTCTTAGACACAGGATAATAACATCGTTCAATGCCGAGGCTGAGGGAATTACCACAGACGACATAATTAAAATGCTTCTCGAGGAAATAAGAGAATAAGTAAACGCGAACAAAAATCTTTTCATAAACCTTTTTGCAAATCATGAAGGCCATAATACCAGTAGCGGGGGTTGGCGAAAGGCTTAAACCATTCACGCACACAACACCCAAGCCATTGCTTTCTTTAGCGGGGAAGCCGATTATAAGCCACATTATTGATTGGTTGCTTGACCAGGGAGTCAGTGAACTGGTGCTCGTTATAGGCTATAAAGGTGAGCAGATACGAAACTATGTAACCAGAAAATATAATGTTCCGACCTACTTTGTTGAGCAAAAAGAGCTTAACGGGCTTGGATATGCGGTTTATCTGGCACTTGACTACATAGGCAACGAGCCGTTCCTCATAGTGCTTGGTGATACCATCATTGAGGCTGATTTAAGGGACCTTTTGAACTCGGATGTCAACCATATCGGTATAACCAAAGTGCGCGACCCGAGAAGGTTCGGCGTGGTTGAACTCGACGGAAGGAAAATAGTGGGTATGGAAGAGAAGCCTGAGAAACCGAAGAGCGACTGGATTATTGCCGGGTTCTATCACATACTGAGCAGGAACAGGCTTAAAGAATCTATCGAATATCTTATAGAGCACAAAATTTTAACTCGAGGCGAAATTCAGCTTACGGACGCGTTGAAACTTATGCTTGATTCGGGTGAGAAATTTGAAGGGTTTGTGCTTACTGGTTGGTACGACTGCGGAAAACCGGAGACACTGCTCGAAACGCATCGCCATCTTCTCGAGAAAAACGGCAATGTAACCAGCCTTGAAGGAAACATAATAATTCCACCGGTTTATGTGGCTGATTCGGCAAAAGTCGAAAGCTCCATCGTTGGTCCTTATGTTTCTATAGGCGAAAACGCCCAGCTTGAACGAGTTGTCCTGAGGAACAGCATAGTCGGTGACGGTGCGATGCTTAAGAATTGCATTCTTGAGGACTCGATTTTAGGGAACGATTCGACATTCTGGGGCAGACCTCACAGACTTAATCTTGGCGACTCATCAAAAGTAGAGCTCGAGTGGGAGTAGGTCGTTCTTTTGTATAAATTGGTTTTGCGAGGGGTTTTTAGGTTGGGAGTGCTGGGGAAAAGTTTGAATCGCGGAGACCGCGGGAAAACGGGGACCGCGGGGGAGTGAAAAAGTTGAATAGCTGAAATCGCAGCATCTTCATTAATTCTAACCATTATGCCACATTCCCATAAAAAATTGGCACATAATTTGCTTTAAATATTTAGAGATGGCTGGGAAATGGCTAATAGTGGACGACAGCAAAAGCGCTGTTGAGGCATTGGCGAGCCTGCTTGATAGAATGGGCTATTCGCCCGTTGCAGTTCATTGTGGAAAAGAAGCGCTAAGCGAAGTTGACGAAACATTTGATGGTGCTATAATAGACTTGAATCTGCCGGACATTTCCGGAAATGAAATAATTAAAGCGATAAAGAAAAAATTCCCGAAGCTTAAGCTTGGACTCATATCGGGTCAGTATGAACCAGAAACATTAAGAAAGATTGCCGAGTCAGCTGGCGCTGACTTCTGGATAAGAAAACCCGTGGAAATGAGAAGTCTTTTGGAAAAAATTAATGAAAATAAAAAAGGAGGTGGGAAAATGTTACGCAGGATTGGCATTATAGCTGCCATTTTGGCAGGGATTCTTATAGTGGCTTTCGCAACCCAGCAAAGTTCTCAAAAAAATGTTACTATACAGTCCAAAATTCCAGAAATATCAAGGCTTTTCGCTGATGTGGCGGAAAAAGCTATGAAGTCAGTAGTAACGATAACCAGCGCGAAAGTTTACGAAATCCCCGTAAGAAGCTGGGAACCATTCTGGGATGACCCACTGTTTAACTTCTTCTTTGGTCCAAGATGGAAACCAAAATACTGGACAAAAAAGTTCAAACAAGAGGGTCTCGGTAGCGGAGTTATAGTAACTGAAGATGGCTATATACTAACAAACGCTCATGTAGTAAAAGGCGCGGACGAAATTCAGGTGCACATAGGTAACAAACAATACGACGCCAAAATAGTGGGAATAGATGAGAAAACCGATGTCGCAGTTTTAAAGGTTGATGCGGACGAAAAATTGCCAGCCGCAAAATTGGGCGATTCAGATAAAATCCGTGTTGGCGAGTGGGTCCTTGCGATAGGAAGCCCATTCAGGCTTGAGCACACCGTGACAGCCGGAATAATATCGGCTAAAGGGCGTTCGAGAATGGGGATAGCCGATTACGAGGACTTTATCCAGACTGATGCTGCGATAAACCCTGGAAACTCCGGCGGGGCGCTGGTAAATCTTAACGGTGAGGTGATCGGTATAAATACCGCGATAGTCTCGCAAGCTGGCGGCAACATAGGAATAGGATTCGCGATACCCATAAATCTCGCTCGCAGAGTGATGGACCAGCTTATAGCTCATGGAAGAGTTATACGAGGCTGGCTTGGCGTGACCATCCAGGACATGACCGACAACCTCGCGGAAGCTATGGGTCTTAAGGAAGCCAAAGGAGTTCTTGTAACGAGCGTGCTCCCGGGAAGCCCTGCGGAAGATGCTGGCCTCAAGCGTGGAGACATAATACTTAAGGTGGACGGTAAGGATGTTGAATCCGTATCTCATCTGAGGAACATCATTTCTTCCGCTGAACCGGGAACAAAAGTTAGGCTCACGATTTTCCGCGATGGTCAGGAAAAGGTTTTGACGGTTAAGCTCGGCGAAATGCCGTCTGAGGGTGAGGTGTATTCGAGTCGTGAAGAAGAGGAGGAAGGGATAAAGCTCGGACTTTCCGTAAGAGCTCTAACATACAAGGACAGGCAGCTGAGTGGTTATGATGGCGAAGGCGTTATTGTCGAGGATGTCGAGCCGAATTCAGTCGCCGATGCTGCCGGAATAAAAGAAGGTGATATAATTATCGAGATAAACAATAAAAAGATTGAGTCACCAGCCGATGTGCGCGCAGCGGCAAGGAAGCTTAGAAAAGGCAAGCCGGTCGTTTTTGTAGTTTGGCGCGATGGATATATAGTTTATCTTGCTGCTAAAGCCAAATAATACCAAATTTAGTAAGTCTTATTGCCGAAGCTGTTGATGGAAAGTGTAGGAGGTTAAGATGATTATAGTGGAAAATCTTGTTAAATACTACGGTAAATTCAAGGCACTTGATGGAGTCACATTTGAGGCGAAGGATGGGGAGGTGCTGGGACTTCTGGGACCCAACGCCGCAGGGAAAACCACAACAATGAGAATTTTAACCACCTATCTGCCGTTCACATCGGGCAAAGCCGTGGTTGCCGGACATGATGTGGTAAAAGAACCAATAAAAGTGCGCGAGAAAATAGGATACATGCCGGAAAATCCACCCCTTTACAATGATATGAAGGTTAAGCGCTTTCTAAGTTTCGTTGGAAAGTTAAGAGGGCTTTATGGGAAAAAGCTTGCTGATAGGCTTGAGTATGTTCGCGATGTCTGTCAGCTTGATGAGGTCTGGAACATGTATATATCGCAAATTTCGAAAGGTTATCGTCAGCGTGTGGGGCTCGCTTCCGCATTAATAGCTGACCCGCCGGTCCTGATTCTTGACGAGCCGACGATAGGCCTTGACCCGAGGCAAATCCGTTATACGCGCGAGCTTATAAAAGAACTCGGCGGAAACCACACTGTGCTCCTATCTACCCACATCTTGCCCGAAGCTGAAATGACATGCGACCGTGTTGCCATCATTAACAAAGGGAAAATTATCGCCGTGGGCAAACCCTCTGAGCTTGCCGAAAAAATAAGAAGAGTTAATGCTGTCAGAGTGGAGCTTTCAGGTCCGCAAAACGAAGTTGAAAAGGCACTTCTTGAACTCGATGGTGTTATAGAAATCCGTCCGGGAGAAAGACCCAACACATTTGTGGTCAACTTTGAACCAAAGTGGGATGTCAGAGAGCAGATAACAAGATTAGCAAACGAGCGCGGCTGGACTATACTCGAATTAACGCCAATAGAAGCGAGTCTTGAGGAAATATTTCTTGAACTCGTCGTTGAGGAACCAGACAGAACCCAAGCCGGAGCCAACGATTAATCAATTTTTGGAAAGGAGGCGATTATGCGGAAGTTCACTACATTATTGAGTAAGGAACTCGGGCAATTTTTCTCTACACCAATATTTTACGCTATCTTAGCCGTATTTATCGGTGTTAGCGGATTCTTTTTCTACAATATTGCGCGATATTTCGCCAACTACTGTATGTTCACGCTACAATATAAGTTTCAGGGGTTCAATGTGCCTCTTAATGTTAATCAGTGGGTTGTCAGACCCTTTTTCATTAATTTGGCTGTTCTTGCGCTGTTTTTAATACCAATAATAACTATGCGTTCCTATGCGGCTGAA
The DNA here is from genome assembly GCA_021159335.1 of bacterium. Taxonomy (NCBI): domain Bacteria; species bacterium. The sequence continues at coordinate 20,616 of JAGGRZ010000055.1, read as the reverse complement.
AGAGCATATGGGACGGCTGAACTTTTGCTAACCGCTCCCGTGAAAACTTCGCAGCTTGTTCTATCCAAGCTCGTAGGGGGGCTCATACTTTTCATTGTTCTCATATCCACCACTATCTTGTTCCAGTTGATACTTGACCATTATGCTGTGGGCGGTCTCGATTGGGGTCCTGTGTGGGCTGGCTACCTCGGGCTTCTATTGATAGGATTCGCCACAATCCCGCTGGGACAATTCATATCGACCCTGACAAAAAACCAGATTATCGCAGCATTCCTTACATTCGCTTTCATGCTTATACTCTGGATAGTCGACTGGAGCACGCTTTTTTCCCAGACCAAACTCGCCAAAATCGTAGGATACATAGGAATGGCACCTCATTTTAACAATTTCGCAAAAGGCGTTATCGACACATCTGATGTTATATACTTCATATCAGCAGGTATTCTGGGTATTTTCCTAACATATCAGTCGGTGGAATCTTGGCGATGGCGCGGAGCATGAGGTAAATGGAGGTGAAAAATGAAGGATAAGTATATCACTTTAATAGGAGTTTTAGGGCTCGATTTGATATTCCTTGGGGCGCTCCTTTCGTGGATACTTTCCCAGTTCGTGTTGCTTTCAAAAATAGCACTTGGATTAGGGCTGATACTGATAATCCTCTGGCTCGTTTTCTCATGGAGTAAGGCTCGACAGGCTATCGGCAAGAGGTCAACTGCTCAGGGGACAAGCACTATTTTAGCTGTAGTGTTCCTCGTGGGCATAATTGTTGTCGCGAATGCGTTCGGCGCAAAATTCCACTCGTGGATAGACCTGACAAAGGAAAAGTTGTACTCGCTTTCAGACCAAACGGAAAAATTGCTCAAGCAACTTGACAGGAAAGTTGAACTTATTGTGTTCGACAGCAATGATTCGCCTAAGAATCCTCGTGCTATAGAGCTTGCACAGGAATATTCAGCTGCCAGCCCAAAAATATCATATACGGTAATAAACCCCGATAGAAGACCAGCGCTGGCAAAGTATTATGGTGTCACCCAATATGGTCAAATGGTTGTCAATGTCGGAAAGAAAAAATTTGCTTTAATAACAAATCCTAACGAGCAAGCGATTACCAATTCTCTTAAGCAATTGCTTTTCCAAGGGGAGCAGAAAGCATATTTCCTCACCGGACATGGTGAAACATCGCCTTTTGACTCGACTGCTAATGGCATGAGCGAACTCGCCAAGGAAATATCACAAGAGGGATTCACGGTTGATACGCTTAACCTTATGAGAACCGGGCGTATACCTGATGATGCAGCCATTATAGTTGTCGCGGCACCAAAGGTTGACCTTCTGCCCGCTGAACGCGAATCGCTATGGGCATTCTACGATCGAGGAGGAAAGTTGCTTTTCATGCTTGAACCCGGCTTTGCGGACTCGACAGCTATCTGGCTCGGGAAGTTTGGCGTTAATGTTGGAAACGATTTAGTCATTGACATTCCGAGATTAGCAGGGGTAGGTCCTGAAATGCCACTCGTTCTCGACTACGATGCTAACCATCCTGTAACGAAAGGTTTTAACCTCGGTGTCATGTTCCCCACGGTTCGCTCAGTTGCCGCAGGCTCGACAAAAGCAGGCGTAAGAATTACTGAGCTCGCGAAAACATCTCCACAATCTTGGGGTGAGACGAGGTGGAAAACTGGCCGCGCAAAAAAAGACAAAAATGACCTTGAGGGTCCTGTGCCGGTGGTGTGTGCGGTGCAGAATGTTATTAAGCAACCTCAACCAAGAATGGTGGTATTCGGTGACCATGATTTCGCAGTAAACCAATTCCTGAGGTTTTCCGGCAACCTTGACCTTGTTATGAATTCCGTGGATTGGCTTGCAAAGCAGGAGAACCTTATCGCAATAAGACCGAAAAATCCAGAGGACAGGAAACTTCTACTTTCCCCTCGCCAGCAACAAAAAATCTTTTACCTTTCGGTTGTGGCATTGCCATTTGTTGCGATTTTGCTTGCCGAACTTTTCTGGTGGAAGAAGCAGTATGCATAATGGAATCCATGGAGGGCTACTATGAGCTGGAGAAAAACTCTGATATTGGGACTGATATTTGCTGTTTTAGTTTTGGCATACTTTTTGGTAATGCCTCGTAAAGGTGTTAAAGCAGGGCAAAGGTTACTTGCTGGGATTGACAAAATAACAAAGTTCACACTTAAAACGAGAAGTGGAACATCAACGGTCGGGATAGATAGCGCGACAGGGAAATGGTATCTTCTTGAGCCGGTTCGCTACCCTGCGGATACTGTTGCTGTTCGCGAGGTGGTTGATAAAGCACTTGAAGCAGCGTATACTGTCGTGGTTGCAGATAGCGGTAATCCGGAGGAATATGGGCTCGCCCCGGTTCCATGGGTGGATTTCAGCGTGAATGGCGTTGGCTTCAAGCTTGGCGACGAAAGCCCAACAAGAAACGGTGTTTACGCACAGATTTACAACGACAAGCGGATTTTACTCGTCCCTCGAGAGATAAGGACTACTCTTCTTCGCGTGCCTACAGATTTCAGGGACAAATCGATAATGCCTAAGCTCGACATAGCAGCCGTAAAAAAGGTTATAGTTAAGAGACCTGCGGGAGAGCTCGTTTTCGCAAGAAAAGATGGCAAATGGTGGATCACACAACCTATTGAATCGGAAGCTGAGCAGAACTATGTTCACGACCTTATATCATCAACAATTAATGCCCGTGCTGCTGATTTCGCTGCGGAGGATCACTCTGATTCTGTTATAGCAGCGCGTAACCTCAGGCAGGCGGGAACAATAACGCTAATAGACACAACGGGCAAAGAATATGTGCTAAATGTTCTTGGTGAATATAGCAAGGAGGACAGCTCACTTCTGGGTTGCTATGGCTGGACGCCTTCCAAAAAGCCACTTTTCGAGATAGCAAGTTACCTTATCACGCTTGTTTCAAGACCAGCGCAGTATTACCGAAGCAGGCAAATTTGCAAAGCTACATCAGCCGACCACATAGAAATCATTGCTCCTGAAAGCACGGTATTGATTGCTGGCATCAAGGCTGGGGGATGGTTCATTTTCGGTAAAGATACCATGCTTGCTAATAGTAAAACCATCGAGAAGTTCCTTCGCGACATAGAGTATGCGTACATTGACTCATTCTTAAAAGACAAAAGATTCCGTGATTCAGGGTGGCGATTCGTTCTTAGCATAGAGGGGAAACCATGCACACTTTTTGTGGGTGATACAGCGTGGGGATACAGAATACAGGTTCGTAAGGGCAGTGGACCAGAATATTTATATGTTGCCAAGTCAAGGATTCTTCCTTGGAAAAGCTATAATACCGAAAGATTTGTGCAGAAGCGGATGATGGATATTCCTATTAGCGACATAAATGAGGTCGAGGTAAGGCTTGGGGGTAAAACTTATAGGTTCATAAGGCGCAGCAAGGAAGACTGGCGTGTTAAAACCCCGTTCGGCGCTCGAGACATGAAAATAAAGCAGATACGACCAACAATTGAGGCAGTAGTTCACATGGCGTACAAAAAGGTTTCGCTTGATACTGCTTTCTCACTTGATGCCTCACATTCGGATATGATAGCATCTATAACGGACAAAAACGGCGCTAAACACCGACTATACCTTGGCAAGCCAGAAGGCGAATTTCGCCCAGCGTATGTTGAAGGTGAGAAGATTAAGTTCCTTGTGCCTGCTCCGGCGTACGATGATGTTAAAAGACGACTTGAGAATGTTTTAAAGCTGAAATGAATGCAGCATTAATAACAATTTTTGCGCTTTTTATGGTTGCTGATTCGGCAACAATTGATAGTAGCGCATACATTGGCTCCATAGCTGTGACGGAGAGTATCAGTGCTGAAAGCGTCCGCGTTGGCGATACCCTGAGAATAGTTTATGTAATGCGCTTCGATACAGACCCCGTTTGCTGGGTTTTGGATACAATCCCGCCGATTAAATTTCAGAATCTCAAACCACTTGGCAGTCGAATTGAAAGCGAGTCTCATTTCGAGGCGAAAGCAAAGTTCGGCACTATGAGGCTCGAATTGCTTTTCACGCCCAAACACCCCGGGGAAGCCATGGTTTTTCAGGATAGCGCGAAATTCATTCATCTACCTGATTCTACTGTGGTCAAGGTTTTACTAAAGGGATTCTCGGTGGTCGCGCTTCCTTCGAAGGTGCGGATTCCGCTTGCTCCACTTGGGCTGACTATTCTTGGGCTGGGATTGTTTTACATGGCGTTCGCTATTATGAAGAAAAAGTCCATGGAATTACAATTCAAGGAGGCGGAAAAGCCCGAAATATCTCCCGAGGAAACTTATTACGCGAGGCTTGTTAGGCTGTCACCGCAAATTCATGGTCACGAGAAAATTATTGAGGAATTGTCACGAACGCTGCGAAAGTATATTGAAGAACGATACGGAATAAAAGCCTCAGGCATGTCGAGCGATGAGATACTTGAGATGCTTTCTGCTCGAATAGCGGGGCAGAAATTCATACTTTTAAAAGAAATTTTACAGTTCTGTGACGATGTGAGATTTGCGGGCAAATACCCGACGAATGAAGAACTTTTGGAGACAATAGATAAGGCTAAAAAGTTTATAGCTTCCGAGGATAAAATTAAGGAGGAAAGCGATGAGCATTAATATCACGGAGCTAAACGAGAGGATAAGGGAGGAATCGGCGTTTGTTGACCGCCTGAGGAACGAAATCTACAAGGTTATAGTTGGACAAAGGCGTGTTATCGATAGACTTCTCATAGGTCTTCTCGCCGACGGTCACATATTGCTTGAAGGGGTACCCGGACTTGCTAAAACGCTTATGATACGCACTCTTGCTGACTGTATAAACGCATCCTTTAAGAGAATTCAATTTACTCCTGACCTTCTTCCCGCAGATATAACAGGAACTCTTATATATAACCAGCAAACGGGAGAATTTGTTCCGAAGAAGGGACCGATATTTGCGAATTTCATTCTTGCCGATGAGATAAACCGTGCACCAGCTAAGGTTCAGTCGGCATTGCTTGAGGCTATGCAGGAAAGACAGGTTACCATAGGAGAAAACAATTTCCCGCTTCCAAAGCCGTTCCTCGTTATGGCAACCCAGAACCCCATCGAACAACAGGGAACATATCCTCTACCCGAGGCGCAAATAGACAGATTTATGCTCAAAGTTATAATAGATTATCCTAATCGCGAGGAAGAGCGCAAAATAATGGAGATTCATACGCAAATAAACCCGCCACAAGCCGAGAAGGTAGTAGAGCCAGAGGATATTCTTCGCGCAAGGGAGGTAGTAAGAGATGTCTATGTTGACCAGAAGATAGAGGATTATATACTCGATATTGTTTTTGCTACCCGTTATCCTGAACAATACGGCCTTGAAGAGCTTAAACCTCTTATAGCATGGGGAGCGTCGCCGCGGGCAACGATGTACCTTCGTCTTGCTGCGCAGGCTCACGCATTCCTCGACAGGCGTGGATATGTTACCCCAGAGGATGTGCGCGCAATAGCTATGGATGTTTTGCGACACAGAGTGCTCATAACATATGAGGCGGAGGCGGAGGAAAAAACATCCGAGGACATAGTAAGAATAATACTTGCTAAAGTCGAAGTGCCGTGATTAAAGATTTAGAATCCTATTCCGTATCCTTTTCAAAATTTTGCGCAATAGTCATTTGAATACCTCGCCTGTTTCCTTGCGCCATAGAAGGAGGTCGAGGTGAGCTGGCGGGATATTAACAATCTCTGCAAAAGACAGGAATTTCTTCTCTATCCCAATATACTTTTTTCGTGTTAGCGATTTTGGAATTTCACTTATCACCCCGAAATGCTTTAGATTTTTAAGAATATGCCTGTCCAGTATTGCGAGATTTTCTCCAAAGCCGATGTTTCGCAGGAAATGGCTCGCCTCTTTGTAGCCCATTCCTTTGATGCTTTTGACAAGCCACTCTCTCGCTTGCAGAGGTTGCTCGAATTGTTTTATCTTTTCTCGCAGGATTATTTTCCCGTCCGCTATAAATTTTTCGCGGGCAAACACGATGTATCGTGCCTTGTTGAACCTGAATCTAACGCCAGTCAACACCGATGCTATATCTTCTATACTGCCCCCAAATATTAGCTTTTCTTCAAAAAGCTCCAAGACTTTCTGCCAGCATATCTTAGCTTTCGACTGAGGAGTTAGAATGCAAAAGACGAGTTCTTTAAGGTAATCAACTTCATCTCCGCTTTCCCATAATCTGCGGAACTCAGCGACTCTTCGGCTTATTATGCTTTCTTTTTCTTTGTAAAGTTCTTTTAGCCTATTAATTTTCGCATCTTTCTCCATTTAGATGAATATTCCCACCTGCTAATCAAAAGTCAAGGATACCATGGAGTCAATAGGTAATAGGTTAAGAGGACGGAATCGCGGAGACCGCGGACACTCGGGGACCGCGGAGATTTAAAATAAAAAATAGATGACAACACAAACAATGCTGGATTGCCGAATTAGGGAAATCGCTTAACTTTCGTCTTGTTGTTGTTCCTGCCCTATAACCTCAACAACCTCATACGATTGCGTGGCGAGTTTAGAGCGCTCCATGGTTCGAATCACGAAATAGCTTATGAATGCCATGAAAACCGAGGACACAACGGCTTTATTGTCAGCCATTCCGATAAAGCGGAAAAAAAGATAGGACAGTAAGAGAACCGCTACAGGCAATATGAATATTATCGCTGCTATTAGTATGTAGCGTGATGGTGCTATAACTATTTTTACCTTGTCCCCCACCTTTGCTGAGACCTTGTTTCGCGCCCAGACCTGCCACTCCCCTTTGCCCTTCATGCCAAGATTCGTTAGCGGACATTTATCGGCTACAGCGCACGATGCGCAGGCTGAACTTCGCGTTATCCGCACACGAACGAGGTCGTCAACCTGCTTCACCACTATGCCCTCTTCCTCTGGTGCACCGCTAATCTTTGAGCCACGCCCAAAAAATGATGTTTCCTCATCGTGACTCTTGCCTATCTTCGATGTCCTGATAGCCATATCAGTTCCAAAATCGCATTAAAAATGAATTAGTCAACAATTTTGCTGGAAAACTTGAAAACTAAAACTTAAATTGTAACTTTAGTTTGACATCATTATGTTAAATAATATTTTCACTGCTTGACATAATTAAGGGAGGAATAAATGAAAGGCATAGCGTGGAAATTGGTTCTAACCATAATTCTTGTTTTAATAGCACTTTATTATCTATATCCCACCATAAGACTCGCCACCCTTCCCGAAAAAGTAAGGAAGGAAAATCCAGCACTGGTCGATAGCCTGCAGCTGAAAGGGTTGCGTTTGGGATTGGACCTAAAAGGAGGCACTCATCTCGTTTACGAGGTGGATACCACCAAACTTCCTCCTGACATGGCGGAAATACCAATAGATGAGGCACTCGAGGTTATCCGCACGAGAGTCGACCAATTCGGCGTAGCTGAGCCTGTTATCCAAAGGGCTGGCGAAACGCGAATAATCGTGGAACTCCCGGGCATCCAGGACATAGAACGGGCGAAACAACTAATCCAGGAAACAGCGTTATTGGAATTCAGGTTAATGCGCGATGCCAACGATGTGAAAAGATTCGTAGACGCTATGGATAGACTGCTTGAAGAGCATCCCGAATACCTCGAAATGGCAAAAGCTGGTAAGATTGGTGAAAAAGCTGAAGCCGAAACAACAGAGCTTGCAGAAACGACAAAAGCAGTGGCGGAATCACTTTTAGCAAAGGCTGAAAAAGAAACCACCGAGGTTGCTGCCCACATCGAATCCACAAAAACGGCGAAAAAGGAAACTACCGTAATAACTGGCAAGGCTATATTCGGGAAAGAAGCTGAAAAAGCCGAGGAAAAACCCACCCCGGCACCAGAAGAAGAAGTTCCCGCTGAAGAAAGACCGTTCTCATCAATGGTATTCGTGAAAAACAACGACATAATGGTTATCGCATCCTATGTTAATGTCGTGGACAATCTTCTAAAACTTCCGGAAGTGAAAAAACTCATACCCCACTCGACCCTCCTCTGGGATGCTCACTTTTCCGACTACGAGGGCACCCGCGTGAAAAAACTGTATCTTCTACGAGATAAGGCAGAGCTTACGGGCGCCCACCTAAAAAGCGCTTCCTGGCGACTCGGCGGCGGAAGAACACCCAACGCGCCAGTGGTATACCTCAATTTCGATGCTCAAGGAACTAAAATTTTCGCAAGGGTAACGGGCGCAAACATTAAAAAGCGACTCGCAATAGTCCTTAATGGAAAAGTATTCACAGCGCCGGTGATAAACGACAGAATACCAAGTGGCAGAGCAATAATAGAGGGAATAAGAAATGTTGATGAGGCAAAAATAATAACTATAGTTCTGCGCGCTGGCTCACTACCTGTCCCGCTTAACATAATAGAAGAGCGTAGCGTTGGCCCACTTCTCGGCGAGGACTCAATAAGAAAAGGCAAAAACGCCGCTATAATAGGGTTAATATTGGTAATGATCTTTATGATAGTCTATTACAAGTTTGCCGGTATAGTCGCTGACATAGCATTAATCCTTAATCTAATACTTCTCCTTGGCGCACTTGCCATGCTTAACGCCACGCTAACTCTCCCCGGAATAGCAGGAATAATCCTGACTATAGGTATGGCGGTTGATGCCAATGTTCTGATATACGAGCGAATACGAGAGGAATTGCGAACAGGAAAAACCATAAGAATGGCTATAGAGGCTGGCTACAACAGAGTTATAGTAACGATAATAGACGCAAATGTGACGACTTTAATAGCAGCACTGGTGCTGTTTAATTTCGGAACAGGACCGATAAAAGGTTTCGCCATAACACTTATGCTCGGTCTTCTCATATCAATGTACACTGCCATAGTCGTTACAAGAATGATTTTCGACTGGTATGTTGTGGGACTAAAGAAAGAAACAATATCTATATAAAGCACTGGAGGGATAAAAATGCAATTTTTCCAGACCATCGAATGGGACTTTTTAAAACCGCGAAAAATAGCTTTCGCAATCTCGGGAATACTAATTCTGGCAAGCCTTGTTTCGCTTATAGTTCATGGTGGGCCAAGATACGGTATTGATTTTACCGGTGGACGAGTTCTCGAAATATCCCTCGGCAAAAAGGCTGACATTGGCGAAATACGCTCAATCCTTGCCAGCGCTGGTCTGACGGGAATCGAGGCGCAGACTATAAAAGGCGAAAAGCCATGGATAATGCTTCGCATCCCGATGGAGCTTGACGAAAAATACAAAGATATAACGGGAGTTATCCTTGACGCGCTTGGGGCTCATCTTACACCACAGGAAGGGTATGACATAAAAATACTTTCCAATGAAAAGGTGGGACCCAAAGTCGGCGTAGAGCTGAGACGCAAAGCTATAAAAGCCATAGTAATAGCGCTGTTTTTGATGCTGATATACATCTGGATAAGATTCCAGCTCAGGTTTGGCGTGGCATCGGTACTGGCGCTTTTCCACGATGCGTTCATAACACTGGGGATATTCTCGATTTTAAACAAGGAAATTAACCTATCGATCGTAGCAGCATTGCTTACCATTGTCGGTTATTCGATAAACGACTCGATAGTCATATCAGATAGAATTCGAGAGAACATGGCAAAACTCCGCAAACTGCCATTTTATGATATCGTAAACAAGAGCCTGAGTCAGGTCTTCTCGCGAACGATAATAACCTCACTCACGACACTGATAGTCGTTTTGTGCCTCCTTCTCTTCGGAAGCCTACCCATAAGGGATTTTGCGTTGGCGCTGTTCATAGGAGTAATAGTCGGAACCTACTCCTCCATCTACATCGTGAGCCCTATCGTCGTCCAATGGGAAAAGTGGTTCCCCAAAAGGGTTGGGGTGCGCGGCCGTCCCCACACTGCTCGAGCAAGATAATCTGAAAGCAAGCAAAGTTGCCAAATAAATAGCCCTCGCTCCGAAAATATGGACAAGCCAATTGATGAAAGCGCTTATAATAAAAGTTTATGGCGTAGTTCAGGGGGTAGGATTTCGACCCTTCGTCTATCGTATCGCCAACAAATTTGGTATTTCTGGATTCGTAAGAAATGAGAGCTGGGGAGTGCGAATATTTGCCCAGGGAGAAGATGAAAAAATTCAGAACTTCCTAAGAAGCCTTCGCGACGAACATCCAAAAGCTGCCGTAATTGAATCTATCGAGACAGAAGAGACTGAACCTCGAAAAGGTGTAAATTCATTCGTTATCGAGAAATCAGCAACAGCGGATACGATAGGACTTATGCCTCCAGACCTTGCCACCTGTGACGATTGTCTTTCTGAACTCTTTGACCCAGCCGACAGAAGATACCTTTATCCTTTCATAAACTGCACCAATTGTGGTCCAAGGTTCACTATAGTTCGTAAACTTCCCTACGACAGACCTCGAACGACAATGGCAAAATTTAATATGTGCTCCGACTGCCGTAAAGAATACGAAAATCCTCTCGACAGGCGCTACCATGCTCAACCAGTCTCCTGCGCCAAATGCGGACCTCACTACTATCTAAGCATAAAGAACGGTAAAAAATTCAACAACACAAACCTTATAGACAGTGATGCCATAGAGTTCGCTGCGAGACTTGTTTCATCAGGCAAAATAATAGCTATGCAGGGGATAGGTGGTTTTCACCTTATATGCTCAGCACGCAACGACGACGCCATAGCACGACTTCGCGAATGGAAACGCCGACCAACGAAGCCTTTCGCCGTTATGGCAGCTAACATAAGCTCGGTAAAGGAAATAGCGCACGCCACACAATTTGAAATATCGCAACTAAGCTCACCTTACGCCCCCATAATGCTTCTCAGGAAACGCCAAGAAAACTCAATATCCCGCCTCATCGCACCTGGGCTGTCGAGGATAGGGGTTATGCTACCCTACGCACCGGCACATCACATGTTATTCAGAATGGAGGCACCAGATGTTATAATAGCTACATCCGGTAACAGGAGGGACGAACCGATAGCCAAAGACCCAGAAGATGCAATGACACGACTGGATATAGCCGACGCGATTCTATGGTATGACCGCGAGATTCACAACAGAGTTGATGATTCAGTGGGCTTTGAACTCGATGGTGAATTAATATTAATGCGCAGGGCAAGGGGTTTCACGCCGTCGCGATATCAGCTTTCGGTTAAATGTGAGCCTGCGGTGGCATTCGGTGCTGACATGAAAGGTGGAATAGCGATAACGGACGGCAAATTTATCTATCCATCTCAATACCTTGGCGAAATGGAAGACCCGCTCGCGCAGGATTTCCTTATTGAAACGGTGAACAAGTTTCTTGAGTGGCTCGAGATTAAGCCCAAAGCCGTTATTGTGGATAAGCATCCCGATTACCATTCGCGCAGATTAGGAATAGCATTCGCAAAAGAGCTTGGTATCCCCTGCTTTACCGTTCAACACCACAAATCCCACCTCTGGGCAGTAATAGCAGAACAAGGCATTCAGGAACCGGTTGCGGCAGCGATATTCGATGGCACCGGCTACGGCGATGACGGCAACATTTGGGGCGGGGAATTTTTCACTGCAAGTCCTGAGGGAACAATAAACCGAGTCGGTCATGTCCGCATTATTCCTCAGCCCGGCGGTGATGCAGCCGCAAAGAAGATAACAAGGATGGCGTTAGCGTATCTGATAAGGATTTTCGGCGATGACGCAAGAAAACTTAGCCTTCCCCTCTTCGAAAGAATTACCGACCGTGAACTCGAATTCGTAAAAAGAGTTGTAGAACAGAGCAAGCCCCCGCTTACTACGAGTATGGGACGATTTTTCGACGCTGCAGCCGCTATAGCAGGAGTAGCTTTTGAGAACGACTACGAAGCAGAAGCACCAATGATGCTCGAAAGCCTCGCTTATCCCGATATAACGGTAAAACCGTATGCGTATCAGGTGCTGGAGAAGGAAGATTTAATAGAGTTAAACTTTGACCCAACTTTGAAGGAACTTTCAAGGGATACTGAGAAGAAAAAGCCGAAGGAAGAAATAGCCACAAGATTCCATCTTACGGTAGCTCATGCTACTGCTATGGTACTTGGTATCCTGTCTGAGAAGTATGGAGTCAGGATAGCGGCTGTATCCGGTGGGGTCTTCCAGAACAAAACACTTCTGTGGATGTTAAAAAAGCTACTTTCAGGCAAAATAGAACTTGTTTACCCACTTCTAAATCCCGCAAACGATCAAGGAATTGCTGTGGGTCAGATTATGGCTTTCGCGCTGGGACAGGTTGAACCGTTAAAAAGTTGAATTTACACAAAAACTTTAAATTACGCCCTCAAGGTGAAACCGCGGGGATTTTCCCGAAAGATTAATCCATGTCGAGTCGCCAGTTGCCAAGTTTTATATCTTTGAGCCTCAATTGAACATCAGGTGTGCCATAATATGTGTTTTTCTCGACAACCACTGCAAGGTTTATCGGTCTCGAGCTCATGAGCAAACGCTGTTTGTGCGAACCAAAGCCAAATCCTATGACATCTATCAACCTTTTCTGGTTTTTAATTTTGAAGCGCAGGTGGTTGTTCCCCACTATTTTTGGTTCACCAGCTATGGTGACATCCTCAAGGAGAAAAATAGGTCTCATATTATCTGGACCGTATGGTGCAAAAAGCTCGAGCCACTTTACGAGATTAAGGTCTATTTCGTCAGCGGAAATTTTGGCATCTATCTGAAGTTGTGGCACAAGGTCCGCCTGAGTTAGATGTTCATTCGCGTACGCCAAAAATTCTTGCTTGAATTTTTCTATTTTATCGGGTTCGATACACAGCCCCGCAGCGTGTTTGTGACCCCCGAATTTGGTAAGAAGATAACCCGTGCTCCTAAGCGCATCAAGCAAATGGAACGATGGGATGCTTCGCCCAGAACCCTTGCCAACACCGTCTATAGTAGATATGAGAACAACTGGACGATAATACCTTTCCACCAACCGCGAAGCTACTATTCCTATAACTCCCAGATGCCATTTATCACTCACAAGAACTATTGCCTTGTCGTCGGGGTTCATGGTTCTTTCGGCGAGCTCAATAGCCTCAGCGAAAATTCGCTCGTCAAGGTCTTTTCTGCGTTTGTTTTCGTCCTCAAGGATCGCGGCTATTTTTCGTGCCTCATCCATGCTGTGGCTTACGAGAAGTTTAAATGCCAGCTCAGGGTCGCTTATTCTTCCCACCGCATTAAGCCTCGGTGCAAGGATAAACACTATGTGCCAGCTCGAAAGTTCATTACCCCAGATTCCCGCGGTCTGCAGCAATGCCTTTATGCCGGGCTTCTGCGTCATCTCTATAGTTCTGAGACCGAATCGCGCAAGAATTCTGTTCTCCCGCGTTAGTGGAACTATGTCGGCTATAGTTCCGAGTCCAACGAGATCAAGATGCTGATGAAGCTCTGCTTTATCCTCATTGAGAACATCGTAGAGGGCATCTGCAAGCTTGTACGCAACCCCAACTCCGGAAAGGTCCCTGAACGGAACACTCTCATCCTCAATAAGTTTCGGGTCAACAACAGCCACAGCATCCGGTATCCTTTCTGCGGGCTCGTGGTGGTCAGTTATTATGCAATCTATTCCCCGACTCTTTGCATACTCCACCGCGTCGACTCCGGTAATCCCGCAATCCACCGAAATAAGCAACGACGCCCCCTTGGAAACCGCATCGTCTATGCCCTGCTGCGAAAGACCATAGCCCTCGGATATCCTATCAGGAAGATACCATGTAACATCAGCACCAAAACGACTTAACACCGAATACAAAAGTGCCGTTGCAGTAATACCATCGACATCGTAGTCGCCATATATAACTATCCGTTCTTTTGTTCTCAGCGCTCGCAGAATACGCTCTACGGCTTTATCCATATCGGGAAGCAGAAGCGGGTCACTAAGATCAGTTAAAGACGGGTAGAAAAATGTTTTAAGTTCTTTAGTAGAAGAGAATTTTCGTGCACCAAGGACCTTGGCAACAGCCTCGGGGATTGATAGCTCGAGGGTGAATTTTTTTATAAGCTCCGGGTCAGGGGTTTCAGCCAGCACCCACTTCATTCCTTCCTCCTATTCTCCAAGGGCAGCTGGCTGAGCAGGCGAGAACCCTTAGGTAAGGTAAGCCGGGTTCTGTCGCCGAGATTCTCGGCTCAGGGACATTTATCTTGCCTTCAGGTTGCCCTGAAGGTCACTCGCGGTCCACCCGGAGGCATAGGGAGAGCCACCCGCCTCCTTCTTGACCTTGCTTCCACATAGGGTTTGCCAGCCCTCGATGTCTCCATCGAGGCAGAGGGTTTCTTAAGCCCTCCCATTTCACCCTTGCCTTTCGGAGACAACTCCTCCAGGCGGTATAGTTTCTGTGGCACTTTCCGCCCCTTTCGGGGCCCTCGTGTTACGAGGTATGCCGGCTCGTGGAAGCCCGGACTTTCCTCCCCTAAGGGTGTCCCTGTTTACCTCCCATAGGTTCTCGCCCGCTCAACTTTCCTTTCTTATCAATTATACAAATTCAAGGCAAAAAATGCAACCAATTTAAACCAATAACCCCTTGATTTTTGTGTTTGCAAAAACCTTTATGGACAATTAAATTTAACCTTGATGTTAGGGCTGAGATTGGATAAGATAAAGGCTTTGGCGCTCGCTTTGATAATTTGTGCAATAATGCTGCCTAATGTTCCATCGCTTCTGGCGCTGGGAAAAGCAGAACCACCAGCTAAATCTGACGAAGCAACTGTAAGCGAAAACGCGGAGAAGGCTGGAAAAGAAGAAAATAACATTGAAATTAAAGTTTTAAGCGAAAGCGTAAGCAAAACTGAAGTTAACAAAGTAACTGAGAAACATAAATTCCAGGGAGACAAGAAAGCTTATACCCAAAAGACGAAAATTAACATAAACACAGCGTCGAAAGACGAGCTCATGAGTCTTCCTGGTATTGGCCCAGTGCTTGCGCAGAGGATAATTGAGTATCGGCGCCAGCATAACGGTTTTAGAAGTGTCGAGCAAATGCTTGAGGTAAAAGGGATAGGGAAAAAGAAGCTTGAGAGAATAAAGAAATTAGTAACTGTTGGTGAAGTAAAGAAAGGGGAGTAGTATGCGAAGAGGATTAATGCTACTTGATGTGATAATAATAATTCTCGCTATAGGAGTTGTGGCAACACTTCTTCTGCCAAAAATAAGGACAGATAAAGAAGTGCGCCTTAGAGAGGCTTGCCGCCAACGAATGATGCTTATATCAGAGGCTGAAATGAAGTATTTCGAAACTGCTGGCGGAAGATTAGCACCTGATACGACAGACACAACAAAGCAAGAAACGAAAGGGAAAAGTAAAAAGTCCAAAAAACAGGAAATAATCCTTAGAAAATTCACAGATGACCCTGAGATATTAAAGAAATTTTTGCCCGAGGGAGCTGATACATTTGACTTCGTATGTCCACTTGACGGGCGAGCGTACATTATAGTCGCCCGAGACTCATTCTTCTACTCCATAAGCTGTCCCAACGGGCATGGACAGGTAATACTCGGCAATCCCAGCTGGGAGACTAAATAGCATCAAATGCCAAAAAATGCGCTGGGAATCTATATCGGTGAACGAGAGATAATCTGCACCGAGGTAAAACTCGGAGGCACTATTGTTGTTGAAAAACTAATCTTTTCTGATATTCCAGAAGGTGCGGTTTCCCTCGGAGTAATAACCGACATAAAGTCATTAGCTAAAATACTAAGAAACTTGCTCGAGCAGATAGAGGTCACAACCGACAGCGCCGTAACAAACATTCCACCAAACCTTTGCGGAATAAAAATCATTCCCGAGGAGCCAGGATACGAGAAGATATCGAACGACCAGATATCCTGGGAAATGTCCTACCACATGAACGAGCCACAGGAAGAGCTTATTACTTCTTATCAGCATGCTGAAAACGGCATAATCCTTTCGGCGGCACGCAAGGACGATGTCATTGATAGAGGGCGGGTTCTTGAGGATGCCGGACTTTTCGTCGAATCAATACAACCTCAGCCCATAGCCGACTTTAACCTCGTTTCGCTTATAAGCAGATTACAATCCGGTTTCGGAGCTATAGTAGTGCATATCGACTACCCATACTCCCATGTTACCATTTTCGACCGCGGTCGATTCTTTTACGGCATCCATTTTTTCACCGACATCTACGCCCACGAGCGCATAGGAGAAACTGTAGATACCGCCCGCCTGAGAAACGACATTCTCGATGCGGTGCGAATAACGCTCGGAGCATACCTAAAAAGAGAGCCAGCGTTCCGTCCAACCGGGATAATTTACATTGGCAAAAAACTTGACGAGGCATTCCGCAATTCACTGAATGACAGGCTTGGTTTCTCAGAAATAAACATCGAAAAACTGGTGAGCCGAACTATGAAAATTAGGGTTTCAACGACCAAAAAACCATTAAGTCAGCTATTGCCCGTAGTTGGGTTATCTCTATACTTATATTACACGAAGTAGAAATGGCAAAATTCGCATACATAAATCTTTACCGTTCCCACGAGCAACCTGACCCTGCGCAAAGGGCGTCATCAGTTCGTAAACTTTATACATCTATCTTAACTGTGACCATGATTCTCACAGTGGCCACGGTTATCTACTTCAAGTCATCGACGCAGATAATACGGGCGGAATTGGTCGAGCCAAGCAAAATGGAAGTAGTAAAGCGCAAAAGTCTCAGAATGGTTATTTCAAAGCGGAAAGCACGGTTCACAAGGCTCGTGCTAAAACTTAAAGCCTTACCGCCAGAAACTCTAATCACTGACGGTGACCATCACTTCATAGCGGTTTACTCGCTGGTGGATATAGGCGGCATTAAAAGCGTATTGGACAAGCTCAACCAGCTTGAGTTATCGCCTGCCATAATCGACACGCAAACATCAGGAGGCAGGATAATCGTTACAATAAGGGGAATAAACCCTCCCGCATTATCAACCAAAAGACCCGCTCCTATTCCACCTTACGAAAGAACCTCAATAATGAACCGTATAGACTCGTTAGCTATGTCTAAAGGGCTGGAATTCCTCGGTCCACGGGAAAACATTGCTATAAAAAAGGATGCCGTTCGGGAGGTATTCCTCTACAGGACTTCTCTTGGTGGTTCTTACGATTCACTGGCAGCATTTTTTGCGGGTGTAAGCCGCCTGCGACACGCAGTAATACCAGAAAAATTCCTCATCGGGAAAAAAGAAAAAGATTACGAGTTGAATGTTATCTGGGGACTATACTTTTTCAAGTTTGGGGCGGACACAACCAAAAGAGTCAGCGCAAAAATCTATCGAAAGAAACCTCGTATATTAGCCTTCCGGTGGCATTATAATCATCAAAGCACTGCATCGAATTCCCCACGACTTTAGGCGTTCATCGTGGACGAAAAATACCAGGACAAAATAAGAAAAAGATATAAACTCGCCTCAAAATTCTACTTTTTAGCTGACTTAATTCTTTCAGGAGTTCGAAAGAAAATTGCCGAACTTATCGAACTTGGACCGGGTGCTAAAGTTCTCGACATCGCTGCTGGAACTGGTAAACAGGCTTCAGCCTTCGCCGAATTGGGCTTAAACATTATCGGAATCGATATTTCAGAGCACATGTTGCGGTTAGCTGCCCGACACGCGAAGCACAGGAATATCTACTTCTGCGTCTCCGATGCGGCGAGACTCCCGATAAAAGACGAAAGTGTTGATGGATGCTGTATTTCATTCGCGCTGCACGAGATACCGCAAAAAGAAACAGTAAAAATACTATCGGAAATGGTCAGAGTAACAAAACAGGGCGGCAAAGTAATCGTTGCCGATTATTCCCTTCCAAAAAATCCGATAGCAAAGTTTCCTGCGTATAACATAATAAAATTGGTTGAGGGTAAAAGTTACGCACAATTCATCAAGCTAAACATGGGTGGTATTCTCAGTCAATTAGGCATCAAAGTGAAGAGAGAACATTCATTGTTCTTCGGCATTGGAAAAATAACCGTCGGGATAAACCTAAAAGAATGACCTTTTAAATTATCTCTTGCACTGGCATCGGGAAGTTTGATGTTGATAAAATTTCTGAGCGTGCTATAATAATTAATGAACAAAAAGCCAACGGAGGTGGTAATGAGCGGACATTCTAAGTGGGCACAAATAAGGCATAAAAAGGCGGCAATGGATGCCAAACGAGGGCGACTATTTACTAAGCTTATTCGTGAGATAACAGTTGCTGCACGGCTTGGTGGCGGTGACCCGGCGGGCAATCCGCGTTTAAGAGCTGCTATAGCCGCTGCTAAAGCTGCTAATATGCCTTCAGAAAATATCGAACGAGCCATTAAGAAAGGAACCGGAGAGCTCCCCGGAGTTGCTTACGAGGAAGCATCCTATGAGGGTTATGGTCCCGGTGGTGTCGCTATAATGGTGGAAGTCCTTACCGACAATAAGAGGCGAACAGTTGCAGACATCCGCCATATATTCTCGCGTTTTGGTGGCAGTCTTGGCGAATCAGGCTGCGTGTCATGGATGTTCACGAAAGCGGGATTAATAACCATACCTAAGGACAACATCGACGAGGACAAACTCATAGATGTAGCGCTCGAAGCAGGAGCCATCGACATAAAGGAGGAAAAAGAATACTACGAGATATACACGGAACCGAAAGACTTATTCGATGTCCGCCAGAAACTCCTTGAGGAAGGTTTCACCGTCGACACAGCTGATTATACTGCCATACCCCAAAGCGTTGTTCCGGTAAGCGAAAAGGATGCCGCAAAACTTCTCAAACTGCTGGCAGCGCTCGAGGACCACGACGATGTTCAAAAAGTTTACTCCAACATGGATATACCGGACGAAATATTGGAGAAAATAGAAGTGTAAGGTTTCAAATGATAAAATTAGTTGTAATTGACCTCGACGGCACCCTCATAGGAAGCGACCTCAGCCTTGGCACCAGAACCATTGAATCAATAGAAGCAGTAAAGAAAGCTGGCGTTAATGTAACATTTGCCACAGGCAGAATGGTCTCCGCTACGAGAATCTATGCTCATGAACTTGGCATAGACCTACCTATAGTAGGTCTAAACGGTGCGCTGGTTAAGCCCCTGTCAAACAATGAGTGCGTATTCCACGCTCCTCTCAGCAGCGAATCATTCCTGAAAGCTCTTGATGTTCTTGCCACAACTAATGCCACAACATTAGTCGTTGATCGAGACGAAGCCTTCGGGTGGAATCTTACGGCAAAAATGCGAAAAATTCTATCATCGTGGATATGTGACATAAAGGAAATAGACCCCACCGATTCCCCAACTACACCGACAATAGCACTCGTTTCGGGCGATGAGAAACCCGTAAAAGAAACAGCAGAAAGAATACAAAAACTAAACCTTCCTGATGTGCAGGTTTTTCTTTTCCCGTCAATAAGATACTATCCTATGTGGTATTTTGAGCTGAGAAGAATTGGGGTCAACAAGGGAACGGGACTAAAAGCTTTGCGAGAATACCTTGGCATAGAAAAGAGCGAAACACTTGCTATAGGCGACTTTATAAATGATGTTCCAATGTTTATGGAAGCCGGGATTCGCGCTACTGTCGCCAATGCACACGAGAATGTTTTGAAAATAGCCGATTATGTATCAAAATACTCGTGCGACAACGATGCAGTAGCGGACATCATTGAAAACCTGATACTAAGGAGAGTATAAAAGGGCATGGTTAAGCTATTCAACATATATTTCATTCCCGTAACACTAAGCGACATAGTCGATATAGCTATAGTTGCACTTCTCGTTTACATTGCGCTGCGACTTATCAGAGGTTCGCGAGCGCGACCGATGCTTATAGGGCTCATAGTAATTCTTTTTGGTGCACTTATAGCTTACTGGCTTGACCTTAAAACCATCGGCTGGCTTGTGCGACGGCTGGCAATGATCTGGGCGCTCGTTTTTATAATACTTTTCCAAACCGAAATAAAGGACATCCTCACAAGGCTTGGGAGCGCAAGAATTTTCAACCCGTTCAGAATCAGAACATCAGAAGAAACCATAAAGGCAATAAAAGAAAGCCTAAGACAGCTTCGCGAAATGAGAGCAGGTGCACTAATAGCTATTCAGCGAAAAACGCCGCTTTCGGGGGTCGTGGTCGGTGGCAAATCGATAGGAGCAAAGGTGACACCCGAACTTATCGTTAGCATATTCTCTCCTATGACACCACTTCATGATGGCGGCATAATAATAAGAGGCGACAGAATTGAATCAGCGGCATGTCAGTTCCCGCTAACAGAGGACGAACACTACAGAGACATATTCGGGATGAGACACCGAGCAGCAATAGGGCTAACCGAAAACTCAGACGCTGTAGTGGTGGTTCTATCCGAGGAAACGGGCAATGTTTCACTTGCGATAAGAGGCAAAATTTACACTAACCTATCCTTGGATGAGCTTGAGAGAAAGCTCGCCGCAACACTGAGTGAAAAGCAATAAGAAGCCTTCAAATACCTCGAAAAAATAAGCATAAAGCAACTTGACTATTCTTTCTTGACACATTTTTTCAAATTAATGAAATCTTTCGCCAAAATTTTTGCGGTAATAATTTTTATTTCATC